>DOVL01000271.1:20736-34129 GCA_003520105.1 Lachnospiraceae bacterium
CCGTCAACAGTCTTGCTGATATTCTTAACAGTAAGAACTTCGTTACCAATCTCACGATTAGGTCTGAAATCGATATAAGGGTATTTTCTGCTTGAAGGCTTGATCTCATCAAGCTCGATCTTCTCGAGAGCCTTCTTACGAGAGGTAGCCTGCTTTGACTTACTTGCATTTGCAGAGAAACGAGCGATGAATTCCTTCAGCTCCTTGATCTTCTCTTCCTTCTTCTTATTAGCTTCCTTCATCTGACGGATCATAAGCTGGCTTGACTCATACCAGAAATCATAGTTTCCGGCATAGAGCTGGATCTTACCGTAATCAAGATCGGCTGTATGTGTACAAACCTTATTCAGGAAATATCTGTCATGGCTGACAACGATAACAGTATTTTCAAAGTTAATGAGGAACTCCTCGAGCCATGCGATAGCATCGAGATCAAGATGGTTGGTAGGCTCGTCCATCAGAAGAACATCAGGATTACCGAAAAGAGCCTGTGCAAGAAGAACCTTAACCTTGAGATTGCCGTCCAGCTCGCTCATCGGGCTGTAGTGGAACTCAGGCTCAACGCCAAGTCCGTTAAGAAGTGTCTCTGCATCAGCCTGTGCATTCCATCCATCAAGCTCTGCAAATTCAGCCTCGAGCTCGGAAGCCTTGATACCATCCTCCTCAGTGAAATCCTCCTTGGCATAGATAGCGTCCTTCTCCTGCATGATATCATAAAGTCTCTTGTTACCCATGATAACGGTATCGAGTACGTTATATGCATCATATTTGAAGTGATCCTGCTGCAGAACCGACATTCTCTCGCCCGGATCCATAGTAACATCGCCGCTGGTCGGCTCAAGGTCGCCCGAAAGGATCCTGAGGAAGGTCGACTTACCGGCTCCGTTCGCACCGATCAGACCATAGCAGTTGCCCGGTGTAAACTTGATGTTAACCTCTTCAAAAAGTGCTTTCTTTCCAAATCTCAGTGAAATATTGTTTGCGCTTATCATTTTATATATTCCTTTTCTAAAAATATTTTTCTACTCGCTCTCATCGGCTTCGGTATCAGGTTTCGGCAGCACGAGCAGTTCAACTCTCACAGCTCTGTTCTTCTCGGCACCGGTCACTCTGATCTGTACCTTTCCGTCAGAAACCTCGTCGCCCTCCTTAGGGATCCTGTCCAGCAGCTCGATAACATAGCCGCCGATGGAATCATAGTCCTCCGACTTGATCTCCGTTCCGATAGCATCATTTACATCATCTATTTTAACCGCCGCGTCAATATCGTAGCGGTCATCACCCAGACTCCTTATCAGGTCGTCCTCGCCGGTGTCGTATTCATCACGGATATCGCCGACTATCTCCTCCAGAAGATCCTCCATGGTGATGAGTCCGGCCGTCAGACCGTATTCATCGATAACAATACACATGGTTGCCGAAGAAGTCTTCATCCCGGCGAAGATTTTCGCCGTATGCTGGTATTCGTAGACAAATACAGGCTTCCTCATGACCTTCTCCACGGAAAGGTTCTTCCTCTCCTCGTCAGTCATCAGAAGCACATCCTTCATATGAAGGATACCTATTATATGATCGCGTGTTTTCCTGTAAACCGGAATACGCGTATAATTCTCATTGCGGAAAAGCTCAATCACCTCGTCATAGCCCGCCTCGCAGTCGATACAGACCATATCTGCTCTCGGAACCATGATGTCCTTAGAGACAACCTCGCCGAAATCAACCACATTTGTGATCATCTCGCGCTCATCCTTCTCGATAACACCATCCTCATGGCTGGCATCAACCAGATTTCTGAGCTCGCCCTCGGTCATATGCTCCTTTCTGTCAGGATCGACACGAAGCATCTTAAATATAACCTTGGTCATTCCGTTCAGTATCCAGATGATCGGCGTAAAAATGAGCATAAGAAATGCAACCGGATACGCGAAGATAAGCGAAAGCCTTGTGCTGTAAAGTGTCGCGAGCGTCTTGGGAGTGATCTCACCGAAGACGAGAACGACCAGCGTCAGTATACCTGTTGCTATTCCTATATAAATACTTCCGAAAACCTCGGTGCAGAACGTTGTCGTGAGCGCCGAGGCCGAAAGATTCACTATGTTGTTTCCAATAAGTATCGTAGTCAGCAGCTTCGAAGAAGATTCTCTGAGCTGCAGGACTTTAGCCGCCCTCTTACTTCCCTCGTCCGCAAGTGCTTTGATCTTATTTATGCTCACAGTCGTAAGAGCAGTTTCGGCTGACGAAAAAACTCCCGAGAGTATGAGCAGCACTATTAGGACGACCAGCTTCACTATGGCGTCAGAGTCCATATATTTTTTCTCCTTAATCTAACATCCAAACCATCAGAATATACCCGTTCGGTTGTAGGTGAAATACGCCTTCACAGGTATATTTTTACGTGCGTTGATTCATCATATCATTGTTTAATATCTTTGTCCAATCGGTCAAAAATATATTCATAGCTTCCGTTTCCATAGTTCAGCGAGCGGTTGACTCTGCTTATTGTGGCAGTGGAAGCACCTGTTTCTTTAGCTATCTCGATATAAGTCCTGTTCTCGTGGAGCATTCTGGCAACCTCAAGCCTCTGTGCTATCGAGATCACCTCGTTGGTCGTGCAGATATCCTCGAAGAACTGATAAAACTCCTCCTTACTTTCGAGAGACATTATCGCATCGAAGAGTTCATCCACAGACTTTGTTCTTATCGTTTTTCCCATTATTTCGGCTCTTTTCTTACCCATACAGCAACGGCATCTCTGTTAACATAAAAGTCGCCGAAGCCATCATCGTCTATCTTTATGTTGTATTTTGCATTACCCATTATATCTGAGAAATGCGCACCTGCGAACTGTCTTCCGATGTACATATGCTTGGTTCCGCCTGTTCCGTCAGAAATAACTACGGCAAGTCCGGAATCCTTATGCTCATCATCACCCTCTCTGGTCCAGCCGATGCAGTTAGGATCATCGATATAGTCATGCTGAGGGCCGTATGCCTTGGTCTTACGAAGCTTCATAAGCTTGTCCAGCATAGTCTTCTTAGGCTTGATCTTGTCATGTGGTATACCCTTATAATCACCGTAAAATACACATGGATAGCCCTGTGCTCTGAGGAGGATGATTGCATAAGCCATAGGCTTGAACCAATCCTCAACCCACGACTCAAGAGAGCCACCCGGCTGTGAATCATGATTATCAACAAATGTAACTGCAGAAAGCGGGCTGCTCTGAACAAGAGAACCATCAAAGATCCTTCTAAGATCATAGTCGCCGTGAGCCTTCGAACAGTTGTGAAGGCTGAAATGAAGCGGTACGTCGAAGAGAGATGCCGGAGTCTTGATATCCTCAAGATATTTCTCCAGAAGATTTCTGTTCCAGTGCCAGTACTCTCCCACTGTGAAGAGCTCCTTACCCAGTTCCTCGCGGAGACTGAAGAGCCAGTCACGATAGAAGGCTGCAGGGATGTGCTTTACGGCATCAAGTCTGAGACCGTCCACACCTGTTGTCTCGATATACCATTTGCCCCATGCCAGGAGCTCATCATAAACCTCACGGTTGTTAAAATCAATATCAGCGCCCATAAGGTAATCATAGTTACCATTTATACTTGCATCCACGCCCTCGTTCCATTCCTTACCGGCAAACTTGAAGAGGGCTTTCTTCAATCCATCCTGATCCCAGTCGATTCCGTCAAAATGCTTCCAGTTCCAGGTGAACTTTGAGTATTTACCCTTTCTCCCCGGGAATGTGAACTTGGTCCATGCGCCGATGGTACGAGTGTCACCGATCATCTGATAACGGTTCAGGTTGTTAAACTCAGCAGCCTCAACCTCTTCAACCTCATCCGCGCCCATCTTGTGGTTCAGAACTATATCAGCATAAACATTTATATCCTTATCGTGAAGAGCCTTGATAGCTTCAAGATATTCTTTCTTCGTTCCGTATTTTGTACGAACAGAACCCTTCTGCTTGAACTCACCGAGGTCGTAGAGATCATAAACACTGTAGCCTGTATCTGCAGAGCCTTCTGCCCCCTTGTATGCAGGTGGAAGCCAAACAGCCGTAACACCGACAGTCTTCAGCTTCGCAGCTTCGGCCGCAAGATTTTTCCAGAGAGTTCCGTCATCCGGAAGATTCCACTCAAAATACTGCATCATAAGTCCGTTATCACCCATATCAAAAGCCTCCTCTATTAAAATATTCCCATATCAAAATTAAAGATGACTATCATAAAAAATATAATAGTCATCTTTAGATTATATCAAATTGCTTTAGTATCGTAAAGCGTTTTTATTCAACTGTATTTACTGTTCCGAGGAATACAGGAAGTCCTGTATCGGTCTCAACTATAGCATATACGAAAGGTCTGTCAAGGGTGATAAATACAGGTGTTTCAGGATCCATCTCAACCGAACATTTATCCATTTCAACAACAGTAACCGCTGCCGCCTTGGTTCCGTTTCTGTCAACCTCGATGTGAGTCTTATGGATGATATCTCCAATCTTCAGGTCATCCGCTCCCGACTCGAGCATGCCTCCGAACTGTGCCGCATCCGACAGTGCCGTTTCCATACCAAGTTTCTTAAAAGCATCGATCAGGCTGATGCTGTAGTCAGATTTGAACTCAGGCATATTTACGATAATATCCTTCTCGAAGCTTCTGTTCTGATAAGCCTTGATAAAATCCTCGCCATTAAGACCCGCAAGGTATTCCTCAGCACTTACGCCTTCTCCCGGAAGGATCGCAGCATATGCATACTGACCGCCTTCGTATTTCTTCACAAAGCCCTGACCGCCGTTCAGTTCGATGAGGCCATGTTCTGTACTGTTAAGCATAGTAACTGTTTCTTCCTTGCCCTGTGCGTTAGTGAAAGTTCTTCCCTCATGCACCTGAGTCTCTTCATACTCATCCATCCACTTCGCCTCAAATGCAGCCGCATTGATAAGGAGCATCATAGTCTCCGGATTCAGATGATCAAGTGTCTCAGGGATCATACCGTTTGTCTTCTCATTAACCCACGCATTTACATCATTCAATGTCTGCTCATCAAAATCAGCGAGGAAGAACTCGGAATTATGATAATCCACATTGGTCTGAAGGAAATCGCCGTTTATTTTCATTCCTTCAGCATTTCTCATCCAGATTGAGTTTGCCATTGTAAGGCAGGCAGGCTCGGTACTTGTGAGCTTTCTGTTAAATCCGGCAACCGCCTTCTGATACTGGTCAAGCGTCATTCCTCCGCCGAGTACCTCGAGCATCTCGTTAAGAGTCTCGCCCTTTGCACCGTTTTCCGTCATCGCAAGAGCTGTAATGACTGACTCAGGCGAGATCATAACATTTGAACCATCACCGTTCTGAGTGAGATATTTCATAAGCGCAAAAGAAAGGTTCGCTGTCGCGTTGATGAACGCTTCCTCTTCGCTTTCCGTACTGTTCGTTACTTCTCCTCTTGTAAGTGAAGCTGAGAGATTGGTAGTCACACCCTGAGGTGCGCTGATCGCGTTGCCCTCTCTGTTCACTTCAGTCACAATATTGGACTCCGATATAGGATTCCCAGTCCGGCCCGGCTTTACTTCGCCGCTGCTCTTACCGCAGGCTGTCAGCATCATGATACCTGCCATGGCAAGTGCTGCGATGCGCTTCTTTAATCCCTTTCTGCTGAAATTTCTAAACCCTTTATTTAACATAGTTTTGTCCTCCATTAAATATACTGTTTTTGACCATTCTTAATCTATATACGGACCAGCGAAAGAGATTTATGGAGGAGAATATTATATTTTTCTGCCGTATACGGCAAAAAATAAACAAGCCATGCTCTGTTCTTGATTCACTTCGTGCAATAACAAGCCATGTGTTCTTGATCCGCTGCGCGTCTCAAGAACCAGCGCCGTAGGCGCTATATACTCACAAAACACGAGATACTGCTGTGTATGCAAGCATCCCCAGCAGCACCTCATATTTTGTGAGTGCATGGCTTGTTACTTTGCTTTGTTGCGGATTTGTTACCTCCCACATGCTACACTAACCTCATAATAAGCAGAAATGGGTGTATTGTGCCCATATATCGGGTGCAGATGAAATATTTAATAACACGGAGGTATGCCATGAAAGAAGTAGATGAAGATGACAAGTTTTATGACAGAGGCGAATACGTCACTGATTTTATCCAAAACTATAAGCCTGTACAGAGAGTAAATACTAATGATACTCCGCCTGTTCAGTTCTACACAACATCAATCAAGGGACTGATGTCTGTTTCGGATGTATTCCCGGACTTTTCCAAGGAAATCGAAGATCTCAGTATCGAAATGATGTCTATAGAAGCCGAAATGGGCTTCAAAAAGAAGACGCGTCTCTACCTTCCTAACGACGAAGGAAGAGATAGTCACATATTTATCACCGATGACCCCGAGGTCAAGAACGGTATAAACGCATTTCGTGAGAAATACAATGATTTCATAAATCGTATCTCTGCGGCCTATACCGATCCGAATTCGGTACAGTATCGTTTGATCAACGTCATAAAGAAGAATTCCGAACTTCTCGACGATCCAGCACACCTGGATAAGATTTCCGGCTTTCCTGAGTACTACAAGGCTCTGAAATGTTCCATGATGGATATGCCGGATTCGAACTTTGCTGCCGAAATCAACGAAAATGATAATCCTGTTTACGAGTCTGATTCGGCTCGTTATCAAAAATTCATGGATAAACATGTATTTCTTGATCAGATTGAAGATAAACAGAACTTCTTTATTAACGAATATCTTCCATATGCGGAGAAAAGAAAGAACGGCACTCTGGAAAGTAAGGATGCCGCAGACTACAACTCTGCCTACTTGACACATCTCATAAAGCAGAAGGAATATTTCGAGGCCATCATGTCCTACAGCAAGAATGATCCGGATATTGCTGCAAATAAGATGTGTAATAATCCTGCGCAGTTTGAAGGCGATTGGCAGGGCAGTCGCTATGGCAAGATGACTCTGGACAAGATAAACCGCAACATTGACGCTATGGGACGCGGCTGGTCGGCTGCCGATATAAATTTCCTCGATGAACTTCATCTTATTCAGCTCAAGCTGGCAGACATGGCCGAAAACTCAAATCAGGGTTTTACCGCAGAGGAACAGAAGGCTGCCAAGCGTCTGCAGAGCAAGATGAAGAAGCCGTATAATAATATTTTGAAGAAAAACATCTCTTCACCTGAGGAGAGAATGGAACTCATCACCGGAATAGAGGAATCTCTGAAAGATTATATCGCCCTTGACACTTCCTATAAGGCAAGGACTTTCACAGGCGATCTTAACATAAACGGGCCTCACTCGCTTACGTGGCTTCTTGATGAATCTAAGGGCAGAAAGGTCTACCGCTCAGAGATTGGTAAAAACCATCAGCTTGAATCAGAACTGCACTCAACCATGTATTCCGATTTATCAACAAATCATACATATATTATTACCGCATTAAATGATTCTCTGTCAGAGAAGTTTAAGAACGCTCCCGAAACCAAAGCTGTTATGGATAGAGATGGTGCTGAAGAATACGGACCGGATGATGAGATTCCTAATCTTGCCGATGAAGCCTTCGAAATGCGTCATAAGTTTAATCATACAGCATATATACATATGGGACTTGAAACGTATATTGATATAGTCCGCGATCCTGAAGCCCTTGAAAGATATAAGAATCAGGTAAATAAAATGGCTGATACGATGGACAGATTCATCGCAGAAGATATCCCGGATGATGAGATTGGTCAGAAGATGAAGGAATTCTTCCATTACAATTCTACCGAGAAAGTTCGCAGGGCCGCCAAAGGCTACAGTGAGTCTTATATGGATTACAAATCTCCGTTTTTAGGCGCAGCAATGTCCTTTCGAGGTCTCATCGACCCTACGCTTGAAAATGATCACTTCAGAAATAATCTCATAAAATGGGGAGCAAAATTCCCTATAGTTGATGTTGCCATTGAGCATGGTAAATTATCGGACACCTTTGTTGATTATTTTGAAGAGAAGAAGAAAGCAGGCGGCACACTCTCACCAAAGCGTGAGGAATTCTACCGCCAGAAGATCTATGACCAGACCGTTCTTTTGGGCGCTTTATACAGTAAAGTGTGTGTCACCGCCGAAAGTAAGGAATTCAACGATGCAATGCGTACCGACAAATTCATGATGGAGGATATCTTCCATATCCATCCTCTTGCTCCAAGAGGCAGCAGAGCTATGTTAAGCGGTGTGGAAGCTTATAAAGCCGGTCTTGAAAACGGATGGTCACTTGAGGATCTTCCTACTCTGACAGCCTTCCATATGCTGATGACCGAACTGGAAAGAGACGCCAAATATATACCGGCAACAACTCTTGATAAACTTAAAAAAATTGACCCTCCAACTTTTGACACCGAAGAGAGAAAAAATACATTTTTCAAAATTAAAACCCTTTATAACGAAATAGCAAATACTCCTCTCACATCCGAAAAACAGCGAAATGAGTTTATGCGCAAGATGTCAGATACCGTCAGAGAAGGAATCGCAAACGGAGGTCTGAAGAAGGATGGTAAATACCCAATAAGCACCGCCAGCTACTTCCTTCAGACCGAGAATCAGACCATGGACAGAACTATTGCTGTTGTAACCGGTAAGGAGCCTGCGGCATACAAGCCTATTAAGTGTGGTCCCGAAAGAAAGGTTGAATCCATTCTCTGTGATCTGAACACAAGAAGAACCGACCTCTGGTTCGGCAGCGAGAACGCCGAGCATAAGAACCTCAGAGAAGCTGTAGAGGATATGCAGAAATTCATGAAGGACAATCCGAATACGGGCGTAACAAAAGAGGAAATACTCAGTTATTCCGAGAAGTACCTCAGCAAGCTTGATGCCGTGCAGCGCTATTCCAAGATCTATCAGGAAAAACGTAAGGGTGCTTCTTCAAGAGGCGGAAAAGCAAGACTGAGCGGTGCCAGAAAGGTCTTCGACTTTGCAGAATTCGAGAAGGATAATCTGCTTGACAGAATCAAAGCGACCACCGATCTTAAGTTCAAGGATATTGACGAGCTCCGCAACTCAGTAGCCATCAACAAGAAGCTGGATGCAGTAACAAAACTCACCGAGATGACCGCGATGCCAAGATCCAAGGATGAAATAAAGGAGCTTCATTCTCTCGCAGCCGATATTCTTGTAGCCAAGATAGTTGTTGCCAAGTCTTCTCCGGGCTACAAAACCTTCAAGGAGATGGGTAACGAAGCCTTCAAGAAGGAGGTTCTGAAGAACAAGGAATTCAAAGCTCTGATAACAACTTATATCAGAGACCAGAATATGACGCCTGAAAAGTTTGCAATAGAGCTTTCCGGCGACGGCGCCTTAGGCAGACTGAGAAGCTTCACCGCAAATATGAAAAGGTCAGAAGATCTTGCAGCTGAAAAAGCCGCCGATAAGGAAGCAAAGGCAGGCTTTGATACAATGGCCCGACAAGTGAAGATGGCAAGCAGAGAACAAAAGTTTAAGCAGCAGAAGCAGGCCGATAAGGAAGCTAAAAAGAAAGCTCGGGAAGGAAAAGGAATGGGTAAGAAATAATACTACATAGGAAAACACGCCTCAAAAATGTCGACAAAAATACATCTTTGAGGCGTGTTTTTTTTGCAGGGATCATGATCTTCAGACCATGAAATTATTTTGAATATTATTCTATACTATTTACGCTTCCGAGGAAAACAGGAAGTCCGGTCGTATTATCTACGATAGCATAAACGAAAGGTCTGTCGAGAGTGATATAGATCTTCTCAGGCTCTTCCATTGCCATAGCTTCACCGCACATGATAACTGCTGTTACAGCTGCAGCCTTGGTACCGTTTCTGTCAAGCTCGATATGTGTCTTATGAATAACATCACCTATCCAGAGATTCATAAGGTTCGGATCACACATCCCGGAGAAATCAGCATCCTTTTCAAAGGCGCCGGCCATTCCGAGCTCTTTAAGAACCTCTTTAAGGCTTGTACTATAGTCATATTTAAACTCCGGAAGCCTTGTGATGAGATCAGGCTCATAATCCTTAGCTCTCATTGCCGCAAGGAAATCCTCTCCTGTTATTCCTGCAAGATACTCATCAACGCTCATTCCTTCAGGCGGCAGGAGGGCTACGAAGGAATACTGTCCTCCTTCATAACTCTTGGAGAAACCGAGACCGCCGTTCAACTTGATCAGACCATTCATGGTCTCGCAAAGCATTGTTACCTTCTGTTCTTTGCCTTCGCTGTTTGTGAAGGTGCAATCCTCCGCAATCTGACCTTCCTCATACTGCTCAGCCCACTGAGCTTCGAAGGAAAGTGCATTTATCAGATACATCATATGGTCTTCACTGATCTCATCAAAAAGCTTATCGATCATACCATCTGTATTATCATTAACCCAGTTATTGATATCATTTACAGTCTGTTCATCAAAGTCAGCAAGAAATACATTTGCATCATAATAATCAACATTTGTCTGAATGAAATCCTTATTGATCTGAAGCTGTGGGGTATTTCTGATCCAGATAGAATTTGCCGCTGCAAACTTCACTCCGGTAAGTGAAGAAAGCATATTGTTGTAGCCTGAAAGAGCCTTGTTGTACTCTTCCAGAGTCATTCCTGCGCCCAGGATTCCGAGCATCTCTTCAAGTGTTGCACCCTTCGCACCGTTCTGTGTCATAGCAAGAGCTGTGATGATGGAATCCGGCGAGATCATGACATTCTTTCCGCCTTCTTTGCCGCTGAGTGCCTTCATCAGTTTAAATGCAAGATTTGCCGTTGCTTTCTTAAACGCTTCCTCTTCTGCTTCCGTAGATGCAGGAATATCGTTCTTCTTTAAGTCGTTTCCAAGCTTAACGGATTGTCCCTGCTTTGCAGAGAGTGTATCGCCGTTTTGCTGATATGTAAGGGTGATGCCGTTACCGGTGCTTCCCTCTTCCTTTTTGCTGCTTCCCTTACCGCAGCCTGCAAGGCAGAAGATCATCACTGCCATAAGTGCGATGACTCTCTTAAGTCCGCCCTTTCTTTTAAAATTATACTTCATAATACTTATTCCTCCTTTGATCACACCCATATTTCCGCATCTGTCTATCTTCCCCCTGTAGATGCAGTCCGGGGCTGCCGTTAAAAGATCAAGGGGATCATGGTTCTTCACGATCCCCCTGCTGTCATTAATACCTGTCATACCATGACTTTATTCATATTCATAAATAATAATTGCTCGTGACGATTCGTTGCCATCAACGAAATCACCTTTCAGAGTTACACTGATCCTGCCGCCATTACTTATGGTCCAAAAATCATCCTGACCGAAGATGTCAGCGTTAAATATCTCGTATTTTGAATCTGTCAGAGTTTCGAAGATTATCTTGCCATCTTCCAGATAAACATAGCCCTCACTGGATATCTGATATTTCTCCTGGCGAGAATATGATGAACCCTGTGTGGTACTCTCTGTACCGTATGATGCATTCTCATCGCTCTGAGTTGCCTCTTCCTTGACACTATCGTCTCCGAATTCTGCGCCACCGGCATTATCCGGTATTTTTAGGTCTATTCTATCCTGATCGGCATTCAGCATATTTCCTGCTAAGCTGTCTGTTTCCTCGTTCTCAATGGTAAAGCTGACCGCTTTTCTGTCTCTGGAATCTGATTTACTGCTCTTCTTACTGTTTCTTGTTCCTCCAAACATCGTAGCAGGGATAAGTACTATCAGAACAGCGGCCGCTGCTCCGATCACTGCGAACCACGCTTTCTTCTTTCTCTTTCTGTCGGCGAGACTGATAACCTTTTCATCTGAACGGCTGCCTTTCTCATCATCACCGCTCACAATGCTTTTTTTCTGTTCAGATTCGGCCGCAGACTTTTCCGCGTTCACGCCTGCCTCAATCCTGCTCCAGATATCCGGAACCTCAGCGTCAAGAGTTGCAAGATACATCTCTTCAACTGCTCTTATTTCATCTTCAGTCGGTTCATGAGAAGTGTCCATAACCGGCACAGAAGGATCCGGAACACCGGCTGGATCAGCAAAAATATTCAGTTTTCCGTCCTTCATCTCATTTTTCATTTTAAATACCGCCTCATCTTCTTAATTGCTTCATTATAGTGCCATGAAACCGTTCCCTGCGGGATCTGCAGGTACTCTGAGATTTCTTTAAAAGTCATTCCGCCTGAAAGCTTCAGGTCGATTATTTCTTTCTCCTTCTCTGTAAGGAGCTTCAGCGCTGTTTCGATCGTAAAGCTGTTCAGCGCCTTCTCTTCTACATTTTCCTTATCTGCTATTCTCTCCCCAAAGCTTGCTCCGGCATCACCCTGAGTACTGTCTGAGGAATGTCCGCCTGCCTGCGAAGAACCGGCTCCGACAGGTGCATCAAAGGAAACTACTTCATGTGAATTCTTGCGGAGGTAATCAATACACATATTTTTCGCTATGGTTACCATCCACGTTTTATGGTGCCCTCTACCATCAAATGTTGCAGCAGACTTCATAAGCCTTATGAAAAAGTCCGAGGAAACATCCTCCGCGGCCTCCTTCTGGTGGAGAACATTCAGGCATACAGAGTAGATAAGCTTCATGTAAGCTTCGTAGATCTCTCTGAGCGCCTCAGTGTTTCCGGCAGCCAGCTGCTTCATAAGAGTATTAAATTGTTCTTCCGACACCCGGCCACCTCCTTATCTATATATACGAAACATGTTTTGCGATTTATGGGTTACTTTTTAAATATTTTTTGTCCAGATCGCGTCATGCAAACATAAGGGCTGCTTATCAGGCTCGACCAGCGATTACGCTGGGTTCAGCGATTGCATGACATCAGTCTCTCTCAGAAAGCGATACATACTCCGACTCATTTGCAACAGACATATAAGCCGGTCTGATGATCTTATTGGTACAGATCAGCTCTTCTATCCTGTGAGCGCTCCAGCCCGGAACTCTTCCTATAGCGAAGAGCGGTGTGATGAACTCATCAGGAATACCAAGCATATTGTATACAAATCCGCTGTAGAAATCAATATTTGCGCAGACCGGCTTGTACATCTTTCTCTCTTCCTTCATGAGCTCCGGTGCTATACGTGCAACCTTCTCATAAAGTTCGAACTCTTCCATACGGTTCTTCACTTCTGCGAGCTGAACGGTATATTTTCTGAGTATCTCGGCTCTCGGATCAGACTTGGTATAAACCGCATGTCCGATACCATAGATAAGTCCCGACTTGTCGAACGCTTCTTTTCTGAGTATTTTCAGAAGGTATTCTGTTATCTCATCTTCGTTTGACCAGTCCTTAACATTCTTCTTGATCTCATCAAACATCATCTTAACCTTGATATTTGCGCCGCCGTGCTTAGGCCCCTTGAGAGAACAGAGTGAAGCAGCAACCGAAGAATATGTAT
>DOVL01000268.1 GCA_003520105.1 Lachnospiraceae bacterium
GCTTCACTGCCGCGCTTAAATTCCACTTCGTTATTTTTATAATATAATCCTCTGGTCCTGTGGTTATCATCCTTGACCATGCCGCATACAGGTATTTCCAGACCTAAACTGTCCAGAACCATTTCTGCAATATTAACCTGGCCTTTGCCGCCGTCCATCATAAGAACATCCGGCAGCTCGCCTATTTTGTCATCCGTAAATCTTCGGGTAAGAACCTCTTTCATGGAAGCGTAATCATCCGGACCGGTAACGGTTCTCAGACGGAATTTTCTGTATGCATTTTTCTTTGGCTCGCCGTTTTCAAATACAACCATCGATGCAACGGAAAGGTAGCCGGAAATATTTGAAATATCGAAGGCTTCCATCCTTGAAGCTTTCTCTATGCCGAGCAGTTCGGCAATCTCCATTGTAGCGCCGACAGTGCGTTTCTCGCGGCGTTTGATCCGTTCAATATCCTGAGAGAGCACGAGAGAAGCATTATCCTTCGCCAGCTGAAGAAGCTTCATCTTTTCACCCTTCTGTGGCTTGATAAGCTTAACCTTATGACCGGATCTTTCAGAGAGGAAATCTTCAACGAGTATGGCATCTTCTATATCATATTCGGAAATGATCTCCTTTGGAATATACGGAGTTCCGGAGTAAAACTGTTTGATAAAATCAGAAGTAATGGATTCCGGGGTTTCCGAACTGTCACATGTCATATGGTGATTCTCACGTCCGATCAGCTGACCGTCTCTGACGAAGAAGATGGATATAACGTGATCGGTTTCATTTCCGGCAAGAGCTATTATATCCCTGTCATCGCCACCGGCATCCGTGATACGCTGTTTTGACATTATATGCTTAATGCTCTCGATAAGGTCTCTGGTCTTGGCAGCTTTCTCAAAATCAAGCTGTGAAGCCTGTTCCTGCATGCGCTCGGTCAATTCCTTCAAAGTATCTTTATAATTGCCGTTAAGGAAATCAATCGCTTTCTGTATATTCTTACGATAGTCCTCCTCGGATATCAGATAATTGCACGGACCGCTGCATTCACCAATCTGATGATAGAGACATGGGCGCTCCTTCATTGCCTGCTCCGGCAGCTTCTTGTTGCAATGACGAAGCTTGTAAAGCTTTCTGAGAAGAGTAACAATATCCTTAACAGCAGCCCTGTCAGTATAAGGACCGAAATACCTGGATCTGTCCCTGTGCATCTGGTGAACCATAAAGATACGCGGATAAGCCTCCTCGACCGTAACACGGATATAAGGATAGCCCTTGTCGTCGGTCATGAGAGTATTGTATTTCGGACGATGTTCCTTGATGAGATTGCACTCAAGCACAAGCGCTTCAAGCTCGGATGATGTGATTATATATTCGAAATAAGAGATCTGCGAAACCATCTTGATGATCTTCGGAGAGTTATTATGTCCGTGACCGCTTCGGAAATACTGCCTCACGCGATTGTGAAGATTTACAGCCTTGCCCACATATAGTATAGCTCCGGTATCGCTGTGCATTATATATACACCGGGGCTTTGCGGAAGCTTATCCAATTCTTCTTCGATATCGAAAAGCTTTTCTTCTGACATGATTTCAACTCCTGCTGCCTTTAATTATTCCGTGGCTTTTGTTGCTGTGCTTGGTTATTCTGTGGTTTCTGCAGCTGTACTGCCCGGGAAAAATTAAATTATCCGGAGCGGTTTATAATAAAGGTATACTGCACACCTGAGTCATAATATAACATATATTTAAGGTGTGTTCAAAAGAAATATCTTGTTATTCTGATGCTCAGTGATCTAGTTAAGCACTTTGTCCTTTGCAAAAAATGTTATTTTATGCTATTATCTGATGTTGGTTAAATATACCGGTATTTTTCAAAATCAAAGCTTTTTGCGGACAGAAGTCCCAAAAGTATGACAGCCCGGAAAGAGAGGTGCTACGTATGCAGATGCCGAAAGACCCGTTTATGCTGCTCAGTTTCGTAAATACACAGCTAAGGGATAAGTGCCCGTCATTTGACGATTTTATTGACGAATTTGATGCAGATAGGGAAGAAATAGTTGACAAAATGGGCTCGATTGGTTTTATATATAGTATTGAACTGAACAGATTTGTTCAGGCAGGGCAGTAGATACTGCATGATATCCGGTCTATTTGCGGAAGACCGGACAGCTGAAAATGTAAAAAGTCAAAGGGAGAAAAGATATGAGAAAACCAATCGTTCTTATGGTTCTTGACGGCTATGGTCTGTCAGATAACCATGAAGCAAATGCAGTTTATATGGCTAAAACTCCTGTAATGGATAAGCTTATGGCAGAATGTCCTTTCCAGAAGGGTTACGCATCAGGTCTTGCGGTAGGTCTGCCGGACGGACAGATGGGCAACTCAGAGGTTGGACATATGAACATCGGTTCAGGCCGTATCATATATCAGGATCTTACACTTATCACAAAATATATCGAGGACGGAGTATTTTTCGATAATGAGGAGCTGAATAAGGCTATCGATAACTGTATCGAGAAGAACAGTGATCTCCACATCTGGGGACTTCTTTCAGACGGCGGCGTTCACAGCCATAATACTCATCTTTACGCTATTCTTGAGCTTTGCAAGAGAAGAGGCTTTGAGAGAGTTTATGTTCATCCTTTCTTCGACGGAAGAGATACACCGCCGGCATCAGGTAAGGACTATCTTCAGCAGCTTATAGACAAGATCGCTGAGATCGGTGTTGGCAAGGTTGCGTCACTTTCAGGACGTTACTATGCGATGGACAGAGACAATAACTGGGATCGTGTTCAGAAGGCATATGACAGCCTCGTAACAGGAGAGGGCGTTAAGGCAACTGATCCTATTCAGGCTATGCAGGATTCCTACGATAACGGAGTTACAGATGAGTTCGTTATTCCTACAGTTATCACTGACGAGGCAGGCAAGCCGCTTTCACTCGTTAAGCCGGATGATTCGGTTATATTCTTCAACTTCAGACCTGACAGAGCAAGAGAGATTACCAAGGCTTTCTGCTTCTCTGACGAGGATATCGCAGCTCAACCGGGCGATGCAGCTGATACAAAGTGCATCAAGTATCTGAAGAGAGCAAATGGTTTCATGCCTCTTACATATGTATGCTTTAAGGATTATGATGAGACTATTCCGAACAAGCTCGTTGCATTCAAGAAGCTTGAGATCAAAAATACATTCGGAGAGTATCTTGCAAATAACGGTCTTAAGCAGCTTCGTATCGCTGAGACAGAGAAATACGCTCATGTAACATTTTTCTTCAATGGTGGTATCGAGGAGCCTAACAAGAATGAGATCAGAACTCTCGTTAATTCACCGGCAGTTGCAACCTATGACCTTCAGCCTGAAATGAGTGCTCCGGAGGTTTGCGAGAAGCTTGTTGCGGCTATCAATCGTGATGAATTTGACGTAATAGTCATCAACTTTGCAAATCCTGATATGGT
>DOVL01000016.1 GCA_003520105.1 Lachnospiraceae bacterium
CCCTGGATGATATCACAGCCTCTTTCCTTAAGGAGGAGCAGCTGTTCTTCGGTCTCTACACCTTCGGCAATTACCGGAACCTGAAGGAATCTGGCAATGTCCAGTACAAGCTCGACAAGCTTCATGCTCTTTTCGTCCTTCTGCATATTTCGGATGAATTTCATATCCATCTTAAGAGCATCGATCGGAATGGTGGTGAGCATGTTGAGAGATGAATAGCCTGAACCGAAATCATCCATCTCTATCATAAAGCCGTCACCTCGGAGGGCTTCTATAACATTAACAAGCTGGTCAGCATTGTCTGCATAGGCCGATTCGGTTATCTCCAGCATCAGCTCATTGGTTTCAAGACCGTTTGCATCGAGAAGCTCTTTGAAGTTGTCACGGAGTCTCGGATAATAAATATCCATACGGGAAACGTTGACTGATACAGGAACTGAAAAGTTGTATTTCCTCTTCCACTCACCGACCTGCTTAGCAGCTTCCTTCCATACGAAGCGGTCCAGCTTCTGGATGAGACCGTTACTCTCGAAGAGAGGAATGAAATCTCCGGGGCTGATCATGCCGAGCTCAGGATGCTTCCAGCGGATAAGTGCCTCAGCACTGCGTAGGGCAGGTGTATCGCCCTGAATACTGTATTTTGGCTGGTAATAAACTATGAGATCGTTATTTGTGATCGCGTCGTCAATATCGGTTATCAGCTTTTCGTGATATTTTGATCTCTCATAGAATTCCTTGCTGTAATATTCCACATGCCTGCTGTAATCGCCTCTGATACGGTCACAGGCTGTTTTCGCACGGTCTATCCAGTTCTCTACGGTGAGAGTTTTATCAACATCTGTGTAGATGCCCATACGAAGTCTGACGTGAGCCGCAGGGAGCGCCTCGGCGAGGTCATCAAGAAGTCTTTTGAGGATTGTGTCAAAGTCCGAAGTGTTCTCGGCATAAACATAGAAATAATCGGCTTCATTCCTGCAGCTGATACCCTTGCCATCTGAATAAAGCTTAGTCAGAGTTTCGGCTATGCAGATAAGAGCCTTATCACCTTCGCGTCGGCCGTAAAGCTCATTTATAAGATGAAAATGATCAATATTTATGACCATGACATCCATCTTCTTTTCCGGTGTATACTTTTCAATCTGTCTGATGTATTCGGTAAAGAAGTCTTTGGTATAAAGACCTGTCAGATGATCCTTCTCTGCAGCATGGATAAGTGTTTTATCCTCCTGCAGTTCGATGATCCTTTCGCAACGTGCGAGTATGACTTCCGGCATATTATAAGGCTTGGTGATAAAGTCTGCTGCGCCCAGCTTGATGCTCTTAACCTCGGCATCAGTCTCCGATGTCATAACTATGACAGGGATGGAACGGAGCTTTTCGTCAGCCCTTAACACTTCGATAAGTTCAAAACCATCCATGACCGGCATAAGAAGGTCAAGGAGAATAAGAGAGTAGATGCGCTCCCTCTCCTGAAGTATATCAAGTGCCTGTTTGCCGTTTTCTGCAAAATGAACCTCATAATCGTTCGACAGGATATTACCCAGTATCTCGCGGTTAATCAGTTCGTCATCAACGATAAGAATATTTCGTTTTAGACCGCCTTTTTCAATATAGTTCCGCATTATTTCTATACTCCTTCTCCAAAGTATATTTTTAATAACATAAAACCGTATTACTATTTAATAAACCCATATAAAAATACTACCATAATATGCGTTTTATGACAATGTGGAATGATAAAATACATGGTTAGAAACACAGAAATCTTTAGTTGATAATGATGTGAGTTTTGATGGTTTGAAGAAAAAAAATATACGATGAACGAGTCATCGTATATCTATTACAAATTCAATTCCGTCGGAGGTTCGGCCTGCGGTGATCTTCCAGCCGTGGAGAAGTATGATCTCCCTGGCAAGTGCAAGTCCAATTCCGGTGTTACCGTTCTCACCTGTATAGAAGCGGTCGAAAAGGTGGGAAAGGTCATTATCTGAGATGTATTCGCAGTCGTTCTGCATCCTGAGCTGACCGTTTTCCAGCTTGATGAAGAGGCTGCTCTTTGCGTATTTTAATGCGTTTGTGATCAGATTGGTGATCGCCTGCTCCAGACGGTCCGGATCGGCTGAAACCTTGCACGGACTTAGAGCAAGATTGACATTCAGATTTCTGCTGATAACCGCGCCCTCCATAGGCATAAGGCATTCCTCAACAAACTCATTCAGATCGAGAGTTTCCTTATGAAGCTGCATGGCACCGCTGTCAAGCCTCGCCGAAAGGAGTATTTCTTCGATCAGCCGGCTCATCTTCTCGGTTTCTTTGGTTATAACACGCCCGGTTTTCTTATAATCCGTAATAACGCCTCTTTCGATTCCTTCGGCATAACCGCGAATCGATGTGAGAGGAGTTTTGAGTTCGTGGGATGTATTTTCAAAGAACTGTTTCTCGGCCAGACGACTTCTCTCGAGTCTTCGGCCGATCATATAGCCCTCGATACTTCCGATCAATCCGATGATCACGGCGGCAATCAGAAAGAAGATGCTCATCTTTTTGATCGTGGCAAGCTCGGATGTGACGTCAACGTATGCAATGATGGTGAAGCCTGCGTCCAGTTCTTCAAGGGGAAAAATCTCCGAATTGATGAAATCCAGTATGTCATCTCCGACGAGGGCGGTGATAACGCTGGAAACCATATCGTTCTCAAAATCCCTTGAAGCCACATAATATATCCTGGAATTGATCTTTACCCTCTTGGCCTCAGGTGTATTGTTGCTTTCGCACCATTTTATTATGCGCTGCTCCTGCTTGGAGTAGTAGGACAGAGTCTTGTCGAGGTTGTCAAATCCGCCGGAAAGCTCGATCATTGTCGGCTCGTACTGATGATCTGAGTTCAGAACCGAGCCTGACATATATGTGTTCACGGAATCTCTGGCTCGCTTTTCGGTCTGACGTCCGAAAACAACTTGAAGGATGATAAGTATAATGAACAGAGTCAGAAGAACCGAGCCTCCTACAAGAGCGGCTATCTTAAAGCGGATATTTTTAAAACGGGAGTTATTCATCGCGTTTCCTCCAGCTTATAACCATAGCCCCATACAGCAGTGATCTTAACGCTGCTTCCGGCGGCAGTAAGCTTGCGCCTTATCCTTCTGACGGTTTCGTCGGTCACGCGTGTTTCTACGGAATCATTATCGATACCCCAGACATCATCAAGCAGTTTGTCGCGAGGGACAGCCGTTCCGGGGTTATTCATCAGACACTCGATCAGAGCATATTCGGTCATCGAAAGACCGGCAGCCTTGCCCTTGCAAAGTACATCGTGTACGGAAGGGGAAAGGATGATGTCGCCGAAAGGTCTGTCGGAAGCGTCTTCATCGGTAAAACTGGCGCGTCTGAGAAGTGCCTTGATCTTCATGACAAGAAGAGAAGGAGAGAATGGCTTGACCAGATAATCATCACCGCCGAACATATAGCCGCGCATCTGATCGGATTCGCTTTCCTTGGCTGTAAGGATAACGATAGGAATGTCCGAAAGCTTTCTCAGCTCCTTACAGATCGTGAGGCCGTCCGAGCCGGGCATCATGATATCAAGTACCGCAAGGTCGCAGGGATCGGTTCTAAAGCAGGAGAGCAGTTCATCCCCGGTAGAGAAGGTTTTCACGTTATATCCGGCATTTGTCAGAAATTCTCTGAGAACGTCGAGTATATCCGGTTCGTCATCTGCAGCATATATCAGTTTATCCATGGGTTCCCTCCATACGCGAAAGTCCTGCCCGGATATGGGCAGGCTTTCGTAATGATTTTTCTTGTTAAGATTTAATATTAAATATAGTTTTCTGTTTTATTTTTCTCTTGCATATTCGACTGATTTCGGATCGGCCATCTTAGTGGATCATTTTTTCATATCAGTCATCGCTCTTGATCTCATCAATGATCTCATCAACAAGTGTATCTACATCTATTTTATCAAGTTCCTTCACTAACTCTTCTGCAAATTTATCGATGTCTGCGTCACTGATCTCATCAAGTACTTCACTTGTGAATTTGTCGATGGCTTCATCGTCGATATCATCAAGAACATCATTTACGAAATCCTTGATTTTGTTTTCATCAATGTCATCAATAACATCGATTGCGAAATCCTTAAGCTCATCAAAATCCTCGTCGTCAAGCTCGCTCAGAAGATTGTCTGCGATAACCTCGATATCAGCATCAGTGATGTCATCAATAAAATCATCAATCTTATTCATAAGATTTTTGTCATCTATATTTGATACGAAAACTACAAGTGCATCTTCATCGGTCCATCCGGCCTTCTTCTCAAGCTCTGAGGAACGCTCTGAAAGCTTCTCAAGCTCGTCTTCGTATTTCTCAAATGCCTTCTCGATATCTTCTTCGAAGATGTCGCTTATTGAGTCAGGAAAGACCTCTGCCATGATCGCTTCGACACGATCATAGATCTTCAGAAGTTCGTCCTTCTCTTCCGGTGTAAGCTTGCTGTAATCCACATCGGAATCTCTCTTGACCGATACTACAAAGTCCTTGAATTCGTCATCTGACAGCTCCAGCATTTCGTTTTCTGTGGTACCGTCGGCTTCGATCGTTATTCCTTCGGTTGTTGGCTCATCCTTCTTGTCCGGATTGGCAAATGCCGTAAGTGAAATGATACCTGAAACTGTGAGAAGTGAAACGGCTCCTGTGAGCATAATTGATTTAAGTTTTGTCATAATCTGACCTCCTATGATTTGAATATCCCCTGTTGGTTTTTTGTACTGCTGATGTGTCAGCCACTGTACTTAGGTTGATCATAGGATATCATCTTAGGGGGAGAGTATCCCCGCAAAACTGTCAAGAAAATGTCACAAAACTGTCATAATCATATTTAGAATAACAATTCGCAATTGGTTTTTCAATAAGGATTCGCGAAAGTGTTCTAATATGA
>DOVL01000122.1 GCA_003520105.1 Lachnospiraceae bacterium
GCAGCAAAGAAAATAACGATCAAAAAAACTATAAAAGTATAAACAGCAGAAAAGGCATTAAACGGAGTTTTATATTTCTCCTTCATACCATCAAATCCTTTATAGTCAAGAAACATCAGCTGATACGCAAAATATCCCGCAAGGAAATAACCAACCAGAGCTATAACCATATTAAGCGGATTACCGCTTCTGAACCCCGGAAGTGTGTAACCGTCTTTCTTACTGTGATTACTGTAGCTTGAATGTTCTCCGGATGATCCATTTTTCTTTCTTTTTACGTTATTTCTATTATTAGTTTCGATATCTGCGTTTCTTGATTTACGTGTCTTCGTATCATATCCGAGATATTTTTTTATTTCGAATGCGTTTTCGAACCTGTCCTTCTTATCGAGCATGGTACATTTATCGGCAAATGTCCTGAGTACCTTCTCCCTTTCAACATCAGGTAAAAATGTCTGATACGCCTTGACATTATCGAGGATGTATCTGACCGTGGCACCCAGTCCGTAAAAGTCCGTTCTGATATCACTCTCCGAAAAGCCGTACTGTTCCGGCGCAGCAAATCCTCTCGTACCCATAGCAACCGTATCATGAATCTTGCTGCCGTCATGCTCTCTTGAAATATTAAAATCGATCAGGTAGACATTCTTATCATCATCGAGCATGATATTTGCAGGCTTAATATCACGGTGAATTATCGGCGGATTCATATCGCCCAGCTCCTCCAGAATATCAACCAGCGATGACACTATATGATCAATATTGGTTATATTTCTGAGGTATCCGCCATCTTCCTCAATAAGTCTGCCAAGATCACGGCCACTGATGCACTCCTCAATTACAAGCCCGAATCCATCACAGGTCAAAACATCATAAATATGTGGTATGCCACTGATATCAGCCGCTTTCAGGCGCTCGTAAATACTTATCGTCGTAAGACTTATGCATCTGGCGATCAGTATATCTCCTTTTTCTGCATCATAATAGCTCCCGACTGATCCTGTATTGACAGGATCTCCGGAAGCATATTCTAAACTGCTTACTTTCATGACATTTTCGTGACTGGTGATCATCTCAGGGTCACTGTAGCCATGTTTTCGCAGGACTTCGATTATTTCACTTTGAGGAATATCCATTTTGACCATTTTAACCACCGGCAAAAACACTAATGAAACATATTATAATCGTGATATCTATGTTTCATTATTACATCAAAATGCTACTCCGTCAAAGGTTTCATTTCTTTCTTATAAAGAAGCGCATTCGTCTCGCTGCAGGACAGTTTGTTATTTATGCAGTATATAATAACCGCATCACGTGCATCCTTTGCATAAAGCGCTCCCGCCTTAATGAGAGCCATACAACGATTTGTTTCATTCAGACTAAAGCCACCGGCGATACAAAGCGCCAGGGCATTATCTCTCCCAGGCACGCGAGTACCGTTCAGCAGTTGATATATGTAGGTTCTGCTGATATTTACACGGCTCACCAGCTCACTCTTCTTCACACCACGTGAATCAAGAACATTACAAAAATATGTATCAAAGCTATCCTTGCTGACCGCCGGATCACTTATGATCCGATCCAGGCTCCCCTCCGAATGAGCATTTGTCAATTCGTTAAAAAAATCTTCTGTGTTTTTCATATTTATCCTCACACTATTAATCATCCACTATCATATCATTTTTATAATTCATAAAGTTCACAATACTGTTAACGGCCGGAGACTTCACTATCCCCAGCCGCAACTTTTTAATTCGTTATTTTGCTTCCGTACTCAAGCAAGGTGTCACTTGGAAGATCAACCCAGTCATTCCAATATATAACCGTTCTGCTCTCGTCCAGCTGAAAATGTTTAAATAATCCATATTCAGTCTTCAGTACGGAAAACTCAGATATGTCCTCAATATCCTCTGCCACGTCATACAAAACCTTCTCACCACTATCGAAGGTTATAAGTAATTTATAATCTTCTTGAGGAACAACTTCTTTGATTCTTGGGATCATCCAGACTCACCTCACAATTCTACAAAGGCGGTAATTTACCAATATTCTGCGTATCCCACATATGTCGAAGAATATCACCATAGATCAAAAGCCATTCGACAACTAATTCCTGAGCTTTTTTAGGCAAATCACCATCGGTCATTTTGTATGTATTCAAATCAAATACACCAACATACTCACCATAAAGAGCATGTATGTGCGAAGGTTCATGCTCCTTAGGTTTGTAAAACATTTTAATCACAATGCCATAAAATCTTGTTATTTCAGGCATTTCTCCTCACCTCCAAAAATACTATTATTTGGAGGGATATGAATGAATATAATAATGAACAACTATATTATAATTAATATATGATTATAATTCAACCAAAAGCCATCCTATAGCAAACTTAATTAATCGATCTTTTTTCAGACAAAATACTCTTGCCACCAAATAGTGTTTTAACCTCAATTTCAACATCTGAGGTTGTATCATTCAGAATATAAGCCTCTTCAACAATAATTGTTGCACCCGGTTTAATATATAGTATTGAAGGTTCACCATCAGCATCCTCGCTTATTGTCCAGCTGCTGCATTCAACACCATTCTGATAAACTGCATCTCTGAATTCCTGTGAAAATGCTGTAACCTTCTTTTCGCCATTTGTATATTCATATTTTACTATAAGTACATCTTCTCCTGAATAGTTTTCACTAAGAAACATATCTACAATTTTTACACTCGTTTCGGCTGAACTTGCTGACGCCTCATTATAAGTTCCTTCTCCGCCACCAAGATCAATAGTTTCTTTTAAATATAAATCATCACTATCATAAAGATCATTAACTTCCACTGAAACATTGGTTTTATCCTGAAGCTTATATCCGATTTTAATATCATTAGTTACACCCGGTTTGATTTTCAGCATTTGATCCCCTGCGCTTACATCATCTACATAAACAGAAATTGTCGAACACTGAATACCATTCTGATAAACCCTGTCAGTAAGCGCAAGCATAAATGAAGTTTCTTTATCGCTGTTATTTGTCCACGAATAATCAATGATCAAAACTTCTGAACCATCATAATTTTCTTCAACCGAATAAGAATTGATAGATATCGCATATTTTCCATCTTTAATAACTGTCGCTTCCGTTGTTGCCTTGGCAGTTGTCCCTTCTGTAGTATTACTGATCTTCTCCGTCGTTGCTTCCGTAACTACTGTTTGTTCTGATTCATCCTTATCTTTCTTCTTAGAAGCTGCCGCACCGGCTCCTCCTATGATGACAAGAACAACAAGCCAGAACCATATTTTCTTGTAAAAAGGCTTTTTCATATGCATTCCCCACTTTCTGATATTCATTTGAAAATACAAGTCATTTTCATAGGAATATTATATCCTTTAGGGATGCAAAATTGGTATGCACGCAGCATACAAACATGCAAAGTGACACATCGAGTACAAAATTGTGTATCTTAATCCGGGACTATTTACAAACCGGAATAATGTTTTATTATTATGAGTAAATGTCACACATGTGTATTTTATTGCAGTTTCGCAGATTATTATGATCACTCAATAGTTAATCATGATTGATCATTAATTCGATATTCAGGAGGTCACTATGAAGGAATATCTGCTTCTTTTACCGATCATATTTATATTTCATGACATGGAGGAGGTTGTCGGTTTTGGATGGTTTTTCAGACGTAACCCCGATCTGTTCAAGAGATTCCCGAGAATAACCAAAGCTTATATAGGCTTTACGGATATGGGATTTGCCGCCGCCGTTTACGAAGAGTTTATTCCATTCTTCGGAATAAGTCTGCTTGCTTACTACTTTCCGGGTAAGATCCTCTACGCTCTCTGGTTCGGACTTTTTCTTTCATTAACGGCTCATTTCATTGTACATATCGGGCAAACAATATATCTGAGAAAATATATACCAAGCTTTATCACCAGCATTATCTGCCTGCCGATCAGCGTAATAATTCTGTTAAAAGCATCAAAATATATCACCTTCGACGTTACAGCCATCATACTTATTATTACATCCATTCTCCTCATGATGGCCAATCTGAAGCTTGCACACGCGATTGGACGCCGTATCAACACTACTATTAACCGCGATCAGCAGTTTAACCCATCATAGCATCGACTTTACACAATTCTGTGCAGATAATAACTTCGCCTGTTCCCCGCTCTTGACACACTTACTCGGCTCATTTTCTACACATAAAAAGCCGGAGAATCATTCTCCGGCCATTTTTATCATTTCTATACATATCCAATTATGCCATCTGATCACATATAATCACATGCTAATAAATTCAGTTCTGTTATTATCGCTACTGCGCAACAACAACCTTATTTTTTCCGCTGTTCTTTGCCTGATATAGAGCATCATCAACTCTTACACAGCATATATCGGAATTCTCTCCGGCAATAAGCTCTGTGACACCGAGACTTATAGTTTTCTTGCCACAGTTCTCGAATCTGATATCAGAAAACTTCTTTCTGAAGGTCTCGGCAAGCCCTGTAGCCTCATCTGTATTGAAGCTCGGACAGAGAACCATAAACTCCTCACCGCCCCATCTTCCTATTGAAGCATCAGGACACTTCTCAGCTACTGTCTTTCTCAGCATTTCGGCAAGTGCGATAATAACCCTGTCACCTTCTTTATGACCATAGTTATCATTTACTGATTTGAAATTGTCGATGTCCATCATTATGAGCGAAGCCCCAACCTTGGCCATTCCATTAACTGAATGATTCTCAAACTCTCTCGCTTTTTCGCTTATCCTATGCTGTATCTCACGTCTGTTCAGAAGTTTGGTCATACCATCAGTGATTGCAGAAAGCTGAAGTTGCTTATTAGCCTCTTCAAGTTCCTCTGTAGCCGCCTGGATAAAGGTTGCAAGCCTGTTGATCATCGAAACCTTGCCCGAGAACTCACTTCTGTCCATCTCAACCTGAGGAACAGGCTTATCATCGATATTCCCCTCTCTCTGAGCTTCAATTACGAGAGTGACATTATGCTGGTTAACATAATCCCCATTTCTCAGAAATTCGCCTGAAGTATAGAATCCCGATGTTGGTGCAAGTGACTGGAAAGGCTTTGTCTCCTTACTGATCTCATCGTCACCCCAGAAGGTACGTCTGCCGGCACAAGAAAATACAGTAAATGTCTCAGGGATAAACTCCTGGAATGATGTCGCCGCATCAAATACACTGTCCAGAATAGTCCACGGATCACCATAAGCAATTCTGGCATTTACATCTTCAGTAATATCTGCTGTCATAACCAGAGAACCATCCGAATTACATCCTATAGGTGCTCTCAGTATATCCATTCCGTTCAGTTCATAAAGGAACGGAAACTCGAGTGTATTGGAGAAGAAATTGTCATCCTTGTTGATGTTCAGATATTTATAATATGTCTCATATGCAGGCTTTCCATCCAGTTCATAAAGCACCGCACCGTCAGCCTTAGTAACGTGGAGACTTCTTCCGAGCGGCTTCCAGCCCGTAACGTGAAGAGCCTCAACGAAGTAATCCTCTCCACCTGTCATAAGAAATACAGCCGCATGATCTGATATCTGTCCGACATTTGAAAACACAAAGGCGGCAGAATCATTGATATCATTCGAGAAAGCCCCTCCTCCGCAGAATACAATATTCTTCGGAAGCTCGCACAGGTAATTACAATAATCTGTCATAGACATTCCTCGCATCGTAGTGTAAGTCATTATTGACTTCACCCACGGATGACGAGTCACGTATTCAGTGAGACTGTCAGCAACGTATTTGGCCTTTTCTTCGCTCAGATTGTACTGTAAAACCTCTATTTTTGTTGAAGGATATTCATATACGGTACAAACGATACTGATCGAGCCTTTGCTCTTATCACCCAGAATGATATTACCGTTGGTTGAACAGCCCATATAAAGAGCCTTCGGCATCTCCTTCTCGATCATGCCGCAAATGCTCTGAACAATATTCTTGTTCATATTCTCAGTATATATCTGAAACAGCACATTTGACACAACAGACGCGTTGCACCACTGTCTGATCCTCTTGATCATACTGATAAACTTATCCTCACCCTCATAATCAAACTGAAACTGTTTCATAAACCCTCCGTAAATACAGCTTTACTCATATAAATACATATGTCATGCCTCCCCACTCAGCATACATATGATTTCACACAAAATACCACTATTATTATATCATTTTCATACAGATATGTAAATAATCCCATTTTCAAGCGGAAAGGCATCTATCAAAAATCCACCTATGCAATCGTACACAGTTGGATTAAATAATATGCTATATTTATCAATCTCAGATGATCATTGAAAGTATCTTATTGCTTCTTGCAACAAACTTTGTAAGCTCCTCGGCATTTAGCGGTCTGTTTGCGATAGCTGCAAGATCATAAAGCTGGCAGCATACTGTCTCGGTATTCTCTCCTTCAGGATTGTCGAGAACGTATTTAACAAGCTTGTTATTGGCATTAAGAACGAGTGTCTCACCGGACTTGGCATCGCCGAATGGATTTGGCATGCCGCCGCCCATATTGTAAGCCTTCATCATCTCTTCCATACGTCTCTGCTCTTCTGACTGAGTAAGCATAGATGATATACTCTCGTCCTTCAGATTCTCGACCTTGATAGTGATCTTCTCAACGCCAAGAGCCTTCTTGAAGCTTTCTGTAAGCTTGTCAGTATAGTCCTTAACTGTTTCCTCGGAAAGTGCCTCACCGACTATTCCTTCATTGACATCGGCATCAATTCTGAGGAACTTAACTCCCTCATTCTTGAATTCCATATTTGTGATATAAGGATTATCGATGTTATGTGTAAGGTAGATAGCATCTGTTCCGGCGTTCTTAAACATCTCGATGTACTGAGCCTGCTCACGCTCGTCAGTGATGTAAAATACCTTGTTCTCGTGCTTCTCCTTAGCAGCCTCGAGATATTCAGGAAGTGTGATGAACTTACCCTCAAGATTCTTGAAGATCATGTAGTCCTTCATTTTATCCTGGAACTTGTCGTCCTTCAGGCAGCCAAACTTGATGAATGGTGAGATGTCTTCCCAGAGAGTCTCATATTTCTCCTTATCCTTCTTGTACATCTCGATAAGCTTATCAGCAACCTTCTTGGTGATGTAATCAGATATCTTCTTAACGAAACCGTCATTCTGAAGAGCACTTCTTGAAACATTAAGCGGAAGGTCAGGACAATCGATAACACCCTTAAGTGTGAGCAGGAATTCAGGAATAACCTCCTTGATATTATCTGCTACAAACACCTGATTGTTATAAAGCTTAACCTTGCCCTCGAGCTGATCTACAGTAGGATTGATACGTGGGAAATACAGTATTCCTTTAAGGTTGAAAGGATAATCCATATTAAGGTGGATCCAGAAAAGAGGCTCCTTGAAATCAAGAAATACCTTCTGATAGAAATCCTTATAATCCTCATCCTTGCAGTCTGCAGGCATTCTTACCCAAAGCGGATTGGTATCATTAAGCGGAACAGCAGGCTTCTCAGCCTCGTCATCTTCCTCTTCATCATCTACATCCTTAAAATCCGCGTCGATCACTTTGTCATCATCGGATTTCTTATCATCGGAATCTCCGAGGAAATCATCCTCTTCTTTCTTCTTGGCAGCTTTCTTTGCTTCTTTCTCTGCCTTCTTTTCAGCCTTCTTGGCGGCTTTCTCGGCTGCTTTCTTAGCCTTCTCGGAAGCCTTTTTCTCTTCATCATCCACATCGATAAAGTAAATCTCTACAGGCATGAATGAACAGTATTTATTAATGACCTCACGAACACGGTAAGCATTTGCGAACTCAAGACTGTCCTCTGAAAGATACAGAGTGATTCTTGTACCACGTTCCTTCTTGTCACCCTCGCTCATACTGTAATCGGTACCGCCGTCACATTCCCAGTAAACCGGAGCGGCATCCTTCTGATATGAAAGTGTCTCGATGGTAACCTTATCACTTACCATAAATGCAGAATAAAAGCCCAGTCCGAAATGTCCGATTATCTGGTCGTTCTGATCCTTATCCTTATATTTCTCAAGGAAGTCGGTTGCACCGGAGAAAGCGATCTGGTTGATATATTTTTCAACCTCATCAGCTGTCATACCGATACCGTTATCCTCAAATGTAAGAGTCTTGTTCTTGGCACTTGCGTAAACCGTTACTTTGTATTTTTCACCTTCAGGAATATCAGCCTCTCCCATTGATGAGAGTCTCTTAACCTTGGTGATTGCATCAACACCGTTAGAGATAAGCTCTCTGATGAAGATGTCGTGGTCCGAATATAACCACTTCTTGATTATAGGAAAAATATTTTCGCTGTTGATAG
>DOVL01000260.1 GCA_003520105.1 Lachnospiraceae bacterium
CAGCACTTCTCGTACTCGTCCTTATAGTAATCATTCAGCTTACTGATCTGCTCGAGTTTCAGTGGGAAGCTTCTGACAACCTGCTGATATTCCGGCGACATATAATAAAATACAAAGCACAGCTTCTTACTTCCGAAGTGATGCTCTCCTGCTTCATCGATCACCCTGCCGATAAAGCTTTTCAAAACATCGGCAGGAACTGAATTGAAGATGTAGAAATACAACGAACCGTCCTCGGTAAACTGATGCCCTTCCAGTATCTGCTCCGAAAAGCTGATAATATCTTCTATCCTGCTGTTGACAATCTTAACCGGAGCGCCTGTACTTCCCAGAACAAGTACGTTTCCGCCCGGATTCATGTCCTTCTTTCTGTAAGCCCTGTCATTCTTCTCAAGAAGCTTAAATATCCTATCGTCGCCTTCAACGCCGATAGTCTTACATCCGATTTTATGGTTTACATAATATATAACTTTTCCAAGTCCGCAGCCTATATCCACCAGAACATCATTCTCGCCCAATTCAAGCATATCTATGATGATATCCAGTGTTATATAATCAGTCCCCTGATACGTATGGTTCTCTAAAGCCTTGATCTCCTCCAGATCATCAGCTGTCCTTATATTTAATACACTGTCAAGTTGTTCTTCTCTTGATGATAACATAATCCCCTCCGAGTTTCAGTCTATTCAGCCGAAGCCTCTTCTATTTCGACGTTTCCGTCCTTCCAGAAATCAAGTTCATCCGCATTCATTCCGATATCAGAAGCCTTAAATATAGGATTCTTCTTCTCTTTCTTCTGCTTCTCATAATCCTTCAAAGCCTTGATAGCATAACCGCTGAGTATCATACACGCAGGTATATTTATAAGAGTCATACCACCCATGGTAATATCGGCTATAGCCCACGCAATATCAACTGAAACAGTAGCTCCAAGGAAAATAACAGCTATACACTCAGCCTTGAAAATCTTCTTGAACTTATCACTGAGCGGAATATTATTATTCAGAAATACAAGTGCATTATCAACATAAAACAGATTGCCTAGAAGCGTTGTGAAAGCAAACAAGATCATCGCAATTGTGATAAACACAGGTCCGATATCTCCGAGAACTGTAGAGATTGCATTCTGAACATAAGGTGCACCGGAAACAGCCGCACTGTGCTCTGTACCACTTACAAGACACATGAAAGCAGTTGCCGTACATACCAGAAGTGTATCGATATAAACTGAAAGTGTCTGAACGAGCCCCTGCTTAACCGGATGACTTACCTGTGCGGAAGCTGAAGCATTCGGAGCAGATCCGACACCGGCCTCATTTGAGTAAAGACCTCTCTTTATACCAAATATCATGCAGGAGCCTGCCATACCGCCAAAGATTGCTTTAAAGTCAAAAGCATCTCTGAAGATTGCTCCAAACATATCCGGAACATTGCTTATATTTGCACCAATTACAATAAAAGATATAAATACATATATCAGACCCATAACCGGAACAATAAGGCTTGTAAGCTTGATTATCCTCTTGCCGCCTCCCACGAGACAGAAACCAACAATCAGAGCAATTATAAGTCCGACAAGATATGGTGTGATCGTTATATCATAAAAATCATAGGTTTCAAACGATGACTGAAGATTGTAGGAACAGAGAAGGTTGAAACCGATAGCATAAGTTGCCACAAGGAAAACACAGAAAAGCTTAGCCATCTTCTTAGAGTGGAAAGCCTTCTCAATATAATAAGCCGGTCCGCCGTAGCATCCGCCATCAGCATCCTTTTTCTTAAATATCTGAGCAAGTGTACTCTCGATAAATGCCGATGAAGCACCGATAATACACATGATCCACATCCAGAAGCAAGCTCCCGGACCACCGAGGCAGATAGCCGTTGAAACACCGATGATATTTCCGGTTCCGACTCTCGAAGCTGTGGAAACCATCATAGCCTGGAAGGAAGAAACGCCCTTCTCACTCTTATCCTTATCTCCTATGAGCTTGCAGGATTCCTTAAAAAGCCTGATCTGAACTCCTTTTGTTCTAAAGGTAAAATACAGTCCCGCAACAATAAGGACGATCATAAGTACCGGATAATACAGAAAATCCTCTATATCCTGGAACCATTCGGTAATAGCATCAAGCATATCACTATCTCCTTCCATATAAGCATATAACTACATGTTCCACCGTTTCTAATATTATCATAGAATCACCCTTATCACAATTACAGTTTTGCATCTTTTTTACATTGAAAAGCGGATGAATCGTATCATTTTTATTGATATGATCCATCCGTCATTTTATATCAAAAAGAAAGTTTATATAATCATCTTTCAGTATTTCCGAAGGAATTCCTGTCTTATCAATACTTCCATCCTTTATACATACGACCATGTCCGATATTTCCCTGATCACCTCAAGCTCATGAAGGGAAATGATCATTGTAAGACCCTTTTCATTGCGAAGCCGTTTTATGATATTAACCAGTTCGCGCTTATATTTAATATCAAGGAA
>DOVL01000018.1 GCA_003520105.1 Lachnospiraceae bacterium
TCTGCATACGGCGCCTTCAGCGATGGTTCTTGACGTGCTTTGTACGTCAAGAACAAAGCATGGCTTGTTGTTTTTGCATTGCATATTATGCGTCCATGCTTGTTATTTTGGCTTCTGCATACGGCGCCTTCAGCGATGATTCTTGATGCACAACGTGCATCAAGAATCGGCATGGCTTGTTGTTTACGCTTCTAAATCTTCAATTCCCAATCTCTCAAACTCCACTTTCTCCGGCAGCTCATTCCTGCTGCATACCGTAATCATATATGCCTCATTTACCTGCGTATTAAAACTTGCCTCAAGATCATCAAACACATCAAAGGAAGAAATCGGGGTTGAAAACCCTGTACCGAGCATCTTTACATATGCTTCCTTTCTGGTCCATACCTCATAGAAGCCCTGCAGCCCATTTGCTGAGATGTAACTGTTCTCATTTTCGGTAAAGAAGTGCCCTGAAATCGGTTTTTTGAGCTGTTCCATATTCTGTATGTCTATTCCTACCGAAGCATTATCAGAAATGAAAGCAATAAATCTTCCGGAATGAGATACGGAAAAATGATAATCCGGATATCCTGTGAGATAAGGCTTGCCATATTCGTTATGAAAGATTGTGATAGCATCGTTTGTAAGAGACAGATCCTTTCTGATCGCATAACGAACCAGAAGAGCAGCCAGAAGGCTCTCTATGCGTGAGGATTCGGGCTTGTATCTAAGAATCTTTTCCTTTCGTTCTTCCGATACATGATCCAGATATTTTTTTATATCATCGAAGGAAAGTTCCTCCGGTATTTTCAATAAAAATTGTGTCATGATGGACTCCTTAAAGGCCTTTTTTATAATAATGTATTGGTTGCCGCGGAATGTCAAGGGGGCTCCATATGATATAAATAACAGCCGCACAAAAATACATTGTTTTGTCTGGGTGAAAACACTTTATTTTGCAACGAAAAAATGGTAAAATAATAGAACTAGGGATGGAGGTTACAGGAGAAGGGATGTCGGGTTATCTTGCGGCGGTTATAATACTGACTACGTTGGTCTTATACTGCATTTACAGATGTTCAAAAAGTAATAAAGAGATAGCAGGTACCGTAAGGATAGTTCTTACAGTACTTCTTATTCCTGTTGCCGCAAATGCTGTTATTGCGACGGTCGATAACGAAAATGTCAATTATGTTGCATATATCTTCTATCTTATAGGCACTAATCTTATTCTCGGTGCTCTTATCAGGTATTCTTTGCAATACTGCGATTTTGAATTTCCACGTGTTGAAAAATTAAGCTACTTGATCATTCTGGCAGACAGTATATCTGTTGCTCTGAATCCTGTATTTGGACATGTTTACGAACTCCAGAAGACTGAAATAAAGCCGGGTCATTATTTCTATTCACTTGATTCAGGCTGGTATCATTATGTTCATCTGGGGCTTTCGTTCCTCATCATTGTCGGGCTTATAGCTATATTTACGGCGAAAATGCACAGAACCTCAAGACTTTATTATGAGAGATATATCGTTATCGGACTTGTATTCGTGGCTGATGTTCTCTGGGAGTTTATCGGTGTTTTCACAAGAACCCGTTACAATATGTCCATGCTTGGATTCATGGGTTGCGGAATACTGATATATTTCTTTTCTGTAAGATACCATCATTTCCTGCTTACACATCAGATGTACGGCAGAGTGTTCGGAAGCTTCTCAAATGCGGCGTTTTTCTATGACAACAATTATAACTGTCTCTACATGAATCCGACCAGCTACAGGATCCTCGACATCAAGAAGGATGATTTGAAGAAGCCAAGAGATTTCATGCTGAATTTCCTTAAGGAAAATAATATCAGCGGCAGGGAAGAGTTCACCAAGATGCACACCTTCATCAGAGAGGATGGAGAGCACATCTTCTATGCGGAATACAAGCCTCTTTATGATAAGAACGGTATGTTCATGGGCGCGTATGTTATCATGCAGGACAGAACCGAGGAAGAGAAGAAGGCGGCTGAGGACAGATATCTTGCTACGCATGACGAACTTACAGGAATAATGAACATGAACGCTTTTTATGAGAGCGTTGGTAAAAAGCTTGCTGAGGATAACGACATAACATACCTCATGATGGTTTCCGATATCAGGGAATTCAAACTGATCAACGATGTATTTGGCAGAGAGGAAGGCGACAAGCTTCTCAATAAGGTTGCGCGTCTGATCGAGTCTCTTGCAGGTGAGGACAGACCGGTTGCCAGACTTTTTGCGGATAAATTTGTTCTTCTCCTGCCGAAGGAAGAGTTTATCGAGGAGAGAGTAACCAAGAAGACCAAGGAAATGCTCTTCATTGAGGAAAATCCTGATTATCCGGTAATAAATCATATCGGAATATATGAAATAAAGGACAGAGTCATGCCGGTCACCGCGATGGTAGACAGGGCATTTATGGCTATTAATTCCATTAAGACCAGTACCGTTCAGAACTATGCATGGTATGTAACAGGTATGCGTGATGCCATTCTCTGGGAGCAGACCATTACAGGAAGTCTTGAAGAGGCGATGAGCAGCGGCCAGATCGTTCCTTACCTTCAGGCGCAGGTTAATTCGAGCGGCAAGGTCGAGGGTGCAGAGGTGCTCGTGCGCTGGCATCATCCTGAGGAAGGACTGATGGCTCCGGGCAGATTCATCGACATACTTGAGAAGAACGGAAGAATAGTCAACCTTGATAGATTCATGTGGGAAGAGGCCTGCAAGATACTCAGAAAATGGAAGGATATCGGCAAGGGTGATATTTATCTTTCTGTAAATATATCTCCAAAGGATTTCTATTATATTGATATTTATGAGGTTTTGTCATCGCTTGTTAAGAAATACGACATCGATCCGAAGATGCTCCGCCTGGAAATAACTGAGTCGATAATGATGACCGATATCGAGATGAAGCTTCAGATAATCGACAAACTCCGAAAGGACGGTTTCATTGTGGAAATGGACGACTTCGGA
>DOVL01000079.1 GCA_003520105.1 Lachnospiraceae bacterium
ATCCACATCATTATAAGTTTCTTCAAACTCGAGTCCGTCCACAATATGTCCGGTGTGCTTATAAGCGATTACATAGTCGTAACCTGAAAGCATATTTGTCAGTGGAGTTGCTGCGCTTTCTCCATCAATAAACACAGAAACCTTCGCGTCCTTATCTCTGGTAGCGCGGATGTAGTCCTCGGCTGCTTCGTATTTTCCGACATAAGTATCGGCATATTCAGTTGAAGTGTTTCCGGCGCTCTTCATGTTGTTGCAGAAGGAGAGGATCATTTCAAGCATCATAAAGCTGCCCATAGCAGTTTTGAAAACTGTGTGGGTCATATTTTCGTTTTTATAGAGAATTATTATGAAGAAATACAGCGCCGCGAGCTCGAAGCTTGTCATGAAAGGCGACATGGTTGTGTAGTTTGACGACTTCATGAGTGCCATGAAGATGATAGCAAGCGTGATCACAAAAGCCACCAGAACAGTTATAGATCGCTGGTGCTCGATGTTGATAAATACGCTGTAAGCCATCGAAAGAAACATGAAGATCAGTATGAAACCGAAGACGGTCGAAGGTTCTCTCGTATAATTGAAACCATTAAACAGATAATTCATCGTCGAATGGAAGGTTGCGATGTAAAGAACGATCGTGAGACCGATAGTTTTTAGCTTCTTGTTGAAATTGATATTTCCGTTTGATGCGTACAGGAAGATCATCATCAGTGTGAAGATACCTGCGTAGATAGCGAGGTGAAGGCTGTCCTTGGCTGTATTTGTGCGGAGACCGGTCAGCTGATACTTAAATACATCAAATATCTTGACCTTAACCTGTGCAAGTGGAAATTCAAGTGAAAGCATACGCTTCATCAGGTCGCTTCTGAGTGAAGGGATTATAACGAAAGAAGCCATGCCTACAGCCAGTATATCACTGACGAGTTTATAGATCGTCGATATTACAATATGCTTTGTATCTTTGAACTCCTGAAGGAAGAAGTACAGAAGAGTGAAGATACAAACGATTATAGAAATATAGAAATTCAGTATGAAGGATGCTGTAAGGGTGAGGCAGTACATAAGCCATTTTCCTTCAGTGATGAGCCTCTCAACGGCGAGCATCAGAAGAGGGAAGAGAACTACAGCGCCGAGCCAGGTCACGTTAAGACCGCTTCCGACCATGTATGCGGAAAGTGCATATGTGATAGAAAGTGCAAGAGTTACAATATCAAATTTCTTGATAAATACACCTGCCTTGGAGGTTGGTTCATCATTACCACCGAGCTTAATCTCGATATCCTTGCCTGAGGTGCCTTTTTTCTTCTTTTCTTCAAGCTTTGCAGCCTTCTTTGCAGCAAGCTTTTCTTTGTAAGCGGAGATTATATCAACTCGAACTTCTTCTTCGGAAGACTTGGCCAGAAGCTCGTTCCTGCGCCTGTATGACAGGAAGAAGCAGAAGAAGAGTCCGGCGAGACCGAGTTTAAATGCATAGAGGAGATTAAGGACACCATCCATATTGTCCTTAGAGAAGATAAGTGTGACGAGATTAGTCGGATCTGAAAGATAGTAAGCGAGTGAGTCTGAGATATCATATCCGGATGCACTTGCGTAACCGGATGTATTAACAGTACCCTCGTTTACCTTATCATGCAGGTCATTCAGAAAATACCTGTATTTTTCAAAACCGCCGGCGGTCAGAACGTCCTTGTCACCAAATGGCGCAAAGCCACCCATGGCGAGCGCAATGAGTGCAACAGCAAAAGGAATTACAAAAGCCAGGACATAGAGAAGCTTTTTCTCAGGCTTCTTATCATGCTTGCCGGTTTCGGCTTTCTCAGAATCCTTTTCTACCTTTACAGGTTTATTTTTAGACGTATTCTTGTTTGTTTCGATACCATCCTTGCCGCTGCCGACGATCATGTCCGGCGCTTCATCAATATTTATATCATTTGCTATGTTTTTTTCAGTTTTTTTCATCAGAATATCTCCTCCGCTGATAAATAAAAAATCTAAAATATTATATCACAAACAAAGCTCTTTTTCAAAAGAGAAAAACGTAAAAACTTATTAGTGATTTACACTTTGATTTGTGGTAGAATAGAAAAGCAGAATTATGCATATCGGTTTTGAAATTTATGAATATTATTCATCCAGGAGGAAACTCAGATGACAGATAAAGATAAGAAAAAGAAGCCTGCTGCGGCTCCGGAACAGGCTGACAGATCGACCGAACTTACAGCCATTAAGTCAGATGGTGAGGGCGTGATCCAGATAGCAAATGATGTCGTTTCAAATATAGCCGGCCTTGCTGTTATGGAAATCGAGGGCGTTTCAAAGCTTACCGGTAATATTACCAAGGAACTCATCACCAAGCTTGGCAGAAAGAGTCTCTCCAAAGGTATTAAACTGAATTTCAGCGGAAGTGAGCTGACGGTTGATGTTTCCATCGAGGTCAAGTTTGGCTATAACATAGTTGAAGTTTCTAAGAGCGTGCAGGACCGTGTTAAGAGCAATGTAAATACCATGACCGGTCTTAAGGTCAGCGCCGTTAACGTTCGCGTTTCCGGTATCGATATGGATGCGGATGATAAATAATCCTGAAACGTGGATTGATTATGGTGAATCGTTCGGTTAATGATAGAATGAATCGATATAAATAATGATCAGATCAATCAGCAGGATGATCAGTTGTGGTGCGCGACATAATCATATAATTGAGAAAAAGAAGAGAACAGGAATCATGACAAGAAGCAAATTAAGAGAAAATATATTTAAGATAATTTTCAGAGCGTCTTTCTTCGATAAGGATGAGATGCCTGAACAGATGCAGGAATATCTGAATGATATCGAATTAGATCAGGCAAAGAAGAAAGAAAATGTAGAAATAGATGAGGAAACAGGCGTTATTGATGAATCGGACGATGCGCGTGACCTCGCTTATATCAAGGATAAATCAGATGCCATAATTGAGAAAAAGGATGAAATTGACAAGCTTATCGAGGACGCTGCCAAGGGCTGGAGCCTTCAGCGTATCGGAAGAGCAGAGCTTGCTATTCTTCGTGTTGCCGTTTACGAGATAAAATTTGATGATGATATTCCTTTCAAGGTTGCGGTAAACGAAGCACTTGAGCTTTCCAAGAAATACTGTGATCCTGAAGCAGGTGCGTTTATTAACGGAATTCTGTCGGCATTTGCGCAGTAGGTAAGAAGGACTTAAATAAATTGAAGACATACACAGTCGGACAGGTTATTAAGCATACAAAGAATCTTCTGGAGAACGATATCTTTCTCGGAAGCATGTATGTTACGGGTGAAATATCAAATTGCAAATATCACAGCATGGGGCACATCTATTTTTCTTTAAAAGATGAGACTGGTTCCATGCCTGCTGTCATGTTCAAAGGCAGCCGACCGAGAGGACTTCAATTTCAGCTTCAGGATGGCCAGGCTGTTGTCATGAAGTGCAGCATCGGTATGTATGAGAAAACCAGTGCGGTTCAGCTTTATGCAACCGAGATAATCCTTGCGGAAGATAAAGAAGGAAAACTCAATGCTGAGTTCCTGAAGTTAAAAGAGAAGCTATATAACGAAGGGCTTTTCGAATTTGATATTAAGAAACCGATTCCTAAATATGCAAAGTCTGTTGGTATCGTTACCGCTCCTACAGGAGCAGCGATTCAGGACATCATAAATGTTGCAAAACGCCGCAATCCTTACGTTCAGCTGGTCCTTTATCCTGCAAAGGTTCAGGGAGAGGGCGCAGCAGAAACCATAGTGAAGGGTATTAAGATCCTTGACAAAATGGGGCTTGATACGATAATCATCGGTCGTGGCGGCGGATCTATCGAAGACCTCTGGGCCTTCAATGAAGAGATAGTTGCCAGAGCGATTTTTGAAGCAAAAACGCCGATCATTTCGGGCACGGGACATGAGATCGATAACACGATCGCTGATTATGTTGCGGATCTTCGTGCACCGACTCCATCAGCAGCGGCCGAGCTTGCTATCGCCGATGTGATGACAACGATCAGACAGCTGAAAACTCTTCGGAGCAGGCTGGATAATGATATTTCCAACAGGATAAATATAGCAGGTACAAGGCTTCAGGTTCTACGCGCCAAGCTGGACAAGAAGAATCCTGAACGTACGCTTATCGAGAAGCAGCAGAGGCTTGTGGATTACAGAGACACCATGACAAGTCTGATCATGAGGCGACTTGAGACAGCAACTCAGAAAGCTGAGACGCTCAAAAGTAACCTGAATTTAACTGCAAAGAATAAATACCGTGATACCGTTCATCGCTTCGAGATAGATGTCGCAAGGCTCCACGCTTTGTCACCGACAGCCAAGCTGATAAACGGTTTTGGATATATTTCCAAGGACAAAGAACCGATTAAAAGTGCGAAGGATGCAGCGGTTGGAGATACACTTTCGATAACACTCAGTGACGGAACTATCAGTGCAAATGTTACGGGTGTATCCGACAATTGACGAAGATAATATTTTGAATGTATCGATGATATAAAACACTATAAAGTGGATATTGATCAACATAGTGAGATTTAAAAGTATAAATCATGTGATCAGTAAATCAG
>DOVL01000277.1 GCA_003520105.1 Lachnospiraceae bacterium
AAATATTCCATCGAAGCATTAAATATCTTTACATTTGCCGTTCTGATCTCTGTATCAAGTTCATCCTTGGTAAGATTCTTATCCTTAAGAGCCGCCGCCTCCTGGATCAATGCATTCAGCCTGCGGTACTGCTTACCATGTCCTGACGTGGTCGGAAGATTATCAGCAAGCTTCTTCAAGTCTTCAAAATACTTTTCTCTCTTATCCGGCTTTACATTATACATGGTATCTCTCAGAGAATTAAGACCTTTGGTCAGATTTTCCGAATTACTGAGTATATTTATAAGCTGTTCCGGATTACCCTTCAGAGCGTCCAGAGAATATACTTCTTTGCATCTTTTAGCCATCTCATGTATTTTGCCAACATCAAACATTCTGCCATTATTGTAAAGTATTACGGCACTCATACATTTTGCAAGATTATCTACCATCTCATCAGGAGTTTTACCCATTCTGATGCCGGTATGAAGTTTAACATACGAACCGAATGTAACACCCATCTTCTTATTCTTGCTTCCAAGCAGCTTATGCAGCTTCTCATCATTTACAACCGCACTGGCCTTCGCTTCAGCGCGAGGGTCATCCTTAAGGATAGCCCCGATATAATCAGTCTTCTTGTTAAGCATATCACGATAAGCACCATTCAGTTCATTCTTGCCGGTGATACCGATTGGTTTATCGCCGTACAGGAAGGCATTCATTGTATTTAACTGATCTTTTTCGAAATGAATCCTTACCTTCTTAATCTTTTCGGCCGCTTCACCTTTCTTCCAATTGGCAACTATCTTGTCCTTTTCCTTCTCCTTCTTCAGCATATCGGTCATAACCGTAGTAAATGCCTTGGATCCGAGATCATAGAACATTTTTTCCTCTGCTGACAGATTCTGCAGAACCTTATTTGTTCCACGGACTTTATGAATATTCATAAAGCTTTCATATATACCCCTTGTTAACTGTACCTTTAAATACTCAGCATCCGCATTTTTATTGATTGCCATGTCAATAAGCTTCTTCTTGAGCACCTCCGGTTTCTGGAGCTGTGCCTGTTCTTCCTTGGTAAAGCCAAGATTATTGTAAGCCTGCTCATAGGTCATATTCGGATCATACTTAAGCTTAGCCATAAATACATTCCTGAATGCCTCCTCAGAAAGAACATCCGAACGAACATGACCTTCTGCTTCCGCGAGATCAAATACACCCGCCTCACTGGCAACTACCAGCGCTTTATCATATTTATATTCTCCATCTATATTGTCATGGACAGCCTTGAAATTCTTACCGGTCAGCACCATTACCTTCGCCTGAGCGATCATCATCTTCTCAAACATAGGCTCAATGTCCTTATCAGTAAAAGATTTTCCGGCAAACTTCTTCGTCAGATTGCTGATAAATTCATTTTCAAATTCATATGCATTATCATAGCTCTTTATTTCGCGGAATTCTTCTATCTTTTTACCGTCGCCCTCCATTCTTTCAAGGCGAATATTTCTGGCCTTGTATATCATGGCATACATATATTTATCTGCAAGCGTACTCTGGCTGGAATAACCATTGCTTATTCCGGCTTCATTCTCAGAAAGCTCTTCTTTTGCTTCATGTGCCTGCACATTTACAGCTTTTCCGGCAGCATCCCCTTCATTGACCGGAGCCTTAGCTTCCTCAACATTATTTAAAACATTCTCTTCGTTTGCAGGTGCCTTTACTTCCTCAACAGCGGCGACAACCTCTTCATTTTCAGGATTTTCTTTCGGTGCCTTCGACTGGTCATTTTCCAAAATAACCCATTCATCTTTTACAGCCTGTTCTTCCTTCGGTGCCTCAGCCTTAATATCTTCCTTCTTCGGAGGATTGTATTTAACACCATCATAAAGCTTATATTTTCTTCGATTTGGTTTAAGATTCTTGACCTCTTCAATGAAGTTCATGTTCCAATCCACACCAACTGAAACATGATGTAGTGTCGTAAAGTTGTCAAGCTTTATACCGGTATGCGACTTGGCAAAATCATCAACAAGCTTGATAACCTGAGCCTTATCATCAGGAGTAACAACCTTTTTATCCCATATCTGCGCCTTCAATGCCGCAACATCCTTCGCAAAATTATCGAGTTTTATTCTGTTCGATACTTCGGAATCAACAGCCTTCCTGGCATCTTCATAATTCTCCAGCTCATGGGCTTCCAGCTTTGTCCAATCATCCTTATGGCTTTCTACCGTACCTCTATAGCGTTCCATCTTGGTATTGAACTCTTCTTCATTACTCTTATGGTATGCTTCAATATATCCGATCGCACCAAGAAGAGTCAGCTCATCCTGCGACCAGCCGTTCTCAATAGCCTTGATCTGCCATCTTAATACATTTACAGATTCAAATGCACTTCGTCTATTCTCATGCTTGCCCGTGATATGTCCAAGTTCATTATTTAAATACTTGTCATACTGACAATTATCCTCTATTGCATACAGTTTATCAAAAGCATCAACCACTTTCTGCTGCTTATCTCTAAGCTCAGCGAGAAAAGCTCTTTCGTTTTTTGCATTCCAGCCATTTTTGTTATTCTTCTGGCGGGTGAATTCCATTTTTTCAAGCTCAATGTAGCCCTTATAATACTCCATAAGCGGTTCGTAAAGACCCGTCGGCTCACCTGTCTCCGGATCCGTTTCCTGCTGAAGATTCTTCTTTATTTCGTTATGGTCCTGAGTCAGATCCGGGGCTCCTCCAAACTGATTCAGATTCGAAAGGTATTGGCTCTCAAATCGCGCCTCCATAATATTTCCATCCGTTGTAGTCTCATGAGCATAGAAATCATATATCGGGAGGAACGGATCATTATTCTTTGCTTTTTCATCCCTGTCCTCCTCGATCAGTTTTTTCATGGTTTCCATAAGTTCAACGCCAAGCTTGTCGGCATTAGAATTCTCCATTTTCTGGGTAAACTTTTCAAGACCTCCAAGACGGCTTTTCGGAGCATCAGCGGTATTCCAGAATTGCTTTGACATAGACCTGTACTCGTCCATCTTTTCCTGAAACGCGCCGAGTTCCTCCGGCGACATCTTACTCGTATACAAAGCAATATTATTCATGTAGACCTTTTCAACAGCATAAGCAAGTGCGCTTTCTCCATATTTCTTGTTTTTTCTTAAGTCTTTAAAGTTCGGCATATTGTTTCCTCCTCCTTGACGAACCATACTTCATCCCATTCGTAACAAATATACTGTCTGTATTTAACGTCCGTTCTTATTCTCTGTTTTATCGTATCTTTTATACATTTACTGTTTGATTTTTATAATGCATTCTGCCCTATAGTATCAAATTACAGACATTATATCCTGCCATGTATAACAAAACCGCAACAAAGCAAAAGTGGATTACCTTGACTAAACCTATAAAAAGTTATAAAATATTTCCAAACCTATAAAAAGTTATAAAAGAAAATAAAACCTATAAAAAGTTATAAAGACTTATAAAAGAGAAGGTGGTAATCATGTCAAACCCATTTACCTTGTCATTTGGAAAAGAACCTACCGAATTCATATCCAGACTTGCAGATACCGATCATATAATTGATGATTTCACATCTGACGACCCTGTAAGCCAGGTATACATGATCACCGGTGTCAGAGGCTCCGGCAAAACGGTCATGCTTACAAAGATTAAAAAGCGCATCTCATGTCTTAACAACTGGATCGTTGTCGAACTCAGTCCTGTAAAAGAGATGCTTGATAGTCTGGCAGCTAAAATGTATTTGGATCCGGACATTCAGAAAATATTTAAATCAGCCAAGCTTGAACTGTCAAAATTCGGCTTGGGAATTTCCGTAGAAAACAAACCACCGGTTACTGATACAGAAACTGCACTTTCAAAAATGCTGGCGGAAATCAAAAAAAGTGGAAAGAGGCTTCTCATTATCGTTGATGAAATCTATAAGAATAAATACACTATAGAATTTGCAAGTGTATTTCAGATACTTATGCGTGATGGTTATCCTGTATTTCTTCTTATGACCGGTTTGTACGAAAAAATATATGATCTGCAGAACGAGGACGGACTCACATTCCTTTACAGAGCCCCACGAATTGTTATGGAACCTCTGAGCACCAATATGATCACAGCAACTTATAAGAGAATCTTCAATCTTTCAACCGAATCTGCAAATAAGATGGCTCAATATACACTTGGATATCCTTTTGCTTTTCAGGTTCTCGGATACCTGCTTTGGGAAAATGGCAACCCAGAAGAATTGCCCAACATTCTCGAAGAATACGATCATTATCTCGAAGAGTATGTCTATGCTAAAATCTGGAGCGAGCTTTCCGCAAAAGATAAAACCATTCTTCTGACAATGTCTGCACTGGATAAAGGCGAGATACTGCCTGATCAGATAAAAATATCAGCAATTAGAGATGAGCTCGATATGTCCAACAATGAGATGTCCGTATATAGAGAAAGGCTCAGCAGAAAAGGCCTTGTCGATAAAAATACTTATGGTACTCTCTCATTTAAGCTGCCACGTTTCTCACAAATAATAAGGCTCTGGTCATAAACCAGTGGGTCGATTATGATTTACAATTGCAATAAATACTGCTACAATGAAGCCGAAAATTTGAAGAAATATAGCTATACAGCTTAATTCTGTTTCAAGAAAGCGAAAGATAGTATTATGAATACAATAATAATGACCACAACTGAAAATGGTGCGTTTGAAAGAGCTTCGGAGATTTTGCAAAGAGGCGGCCTTGTGGCTTTTCCGACGGAGACGGTTTATGGACTGGGCGGAGATGCTCTTGATCCGGACGCTTCAAGGAAGATTTACGCTGCCAAGGGAAGACCATCGGATAATCCGCTGATCGTGCATATTGCGGACAAGGCAGATGTTTACAAGCTTGCCGCCGAGGTGCCTCCAGTTGCGGAGAGACTTATGGAGCGTTTCTGGCCGGGTCCGATGACAATCATATTTAAGAAGAAACCTATCGTGCCGGACGCAACAACGGGCGGACTTGATACTGTTGCAATAAGGATGCCTTCACATCCTGATGCGGCGCGTTTGATAAGAGAGAGTGGCGTTTATATCGCTGCCCCAAGCGCAAATACATCAGGAAGGCCTTCTCCATCAACTGCTCAGCATGTTATCGAGGATCTTGACGGAAAGATCGACATGATACTTGATGGCGGAGCCGTTGACATAGGAATCGAATCATCTATAATAGATGTGACCGGCGATACTCCTTCTATACTCAGGCCGGGTTATATAACCAAAGCGGATTTTGAGGAGATCATAGGCGACGTAACGATCGATCCTGCGATAATTCATCCGGATCCTTCACTCAAACCTAAGGCACCGGGGATGAAATACACTCATTACGCTCCGAAGGGTAGTCTTACCATAATAGAAGACAGAAATAAACCTGCCGAGGTAACCAAAGCGGTTATTGATGAGATCAATCATATGGCAGCTGAAGAAAAAGCTGCAGGAAGAAAGGTTGCTATTCTTACTACTGCTGATAACCAGGCTGATTATAACACCCTGAAGTCGGCAGAACTGATTCTTTTGGGAGAAACAGGTTCCGGCGAGGAGGTTGCAAAGAGGCTTTATAGTGCTCTACGTGAATGTGATGATTTGGGTGCGGACATCATTCTCAGTGAATCGTTCAGAAGAGACAAGTTCGGTGGAGCAATAATGAACAGACTTCTTAAGGCCGCCGGGCAGAAGGTTATTTTTGTTCCTGAAGAAACGGAATAATTATGCAATATATGCTAATAGCGTAATTGGTTCGTGAAACAATAAACGAATAAAAACAGTAATATAAAATAGAAATGATCAAGGAGAAAACCAACATGAAGATTGCAATCGGTTCAGATCACGGCGGATTCGCCCTTAAACAGGATATTATGAAGCACCTCGAGGAGAGAGGAATAGAGTTTACAGATAAGGGCTGTTATGATGAAAAGTCCTGTGATTATCCTATTTTTGCCAGAGAGGTAACCTCTGCGGTAACCTCGGGAGAGGCTGATTTTGGTATCCTTATCTGCGGAACGGGTATCGGAATGTCTATGACCGCAAACAAGGTTAAGGGAATACGTGCTGCGCTCTGCCACGATGTTTTCTCAGCACAGGCAACAAGAGAGCATAACGATGCGAACGTTCTCTGTATGGGAGCACGTGTTGTAGGCCCCGGCCTTGCTCTTATGATAGTTGATACCTTCCTTGATACTGATTTTTCAAATGATGAAAGGCATATTAGAAGAATATCACTTATAGAGGGATGATATGAAGAAAAATGGTAAAATAGAGTTTTATCGATTTGTTTTTTGCATATCAGTACTTCTTTTTCACGCTGAAAAATACATCCTCGGCGAGGCGAAATTAGATGTATTTCGCATGGCCTTTTTTCCTCACGGGAGTATTGGCGTTGAATTCTTTTTCCTGGTTTCAGGATTCTTTCTTGGAAAACACGCATATAAAAAATATAGTGAATATCATGAGTCGGACAAATTGACGCATGATATTCTTTTTCGCGACAGTGCGGGATATCTGACCGGTAGGATCAAAAGGATATTTCCGACGCATGTGGTCGCTTATTTGATTGCGCTTTTTGCCTATATTATTTCTGTTTCCATGAGCATGAATAAAACTCGTTTGATAGCAAGGATGATTCTTAATGTAGATGAACCTGAGAGATAATTATCAGCCCATTAAGTATAACTGATAAAAACAGAAAAAATGTGGTGTTATCTCTTTATGATCGTCTCCATCTCAGCCACATCAGTTACGAAGTACATAAACTCCAGCTCGGAGGCATCAAGGAATTCATCTTCGACCATCTGATCATAAAGCTCCTTCAGCTTGTTGTAGCAGCCGAGTGTATTTATGAAGAAGAATGGTGCGTTGTAAAGTCCGAGGCGTATCCACGAAACCATATCCGCCGCCTCTTCAAGAGTTCCGACTCCGCCCGGCAAAGCGACAAATACATCGCCCAGCTCCGCCATCTTCTGCTTTCTCTCAGACATAGTCTCAGTTACGATCATCTCTGTTACATCTGTATTTTCCCAGCCGTTATCTATCATGAACTGTGGAATGATTCCCGTGACCTTGCCGCCGGCCGTAAGAGTTGCTCTCGCAACCTCGCCCATCATTCCGACTTTGCCATCGCCATACACAAGAGTATGTCCGTTCTCGCCTATCCATTTCCCCAGCGCAGCTGCCGCCTCCATATATTCAGGCTTCTTTCCTTCAGCCGCTCCTGCAAATACTGTTATATTCATCATCCGTCTCCCTTTACTGATCACGCATTAATACTTAGATTTACCCATATAGAGTATAGCAAAAGCAACGTTTTACTTCAAGTCCAACACATTCTCTATATTTTGAATAAAGTCTCAGAATTTATCGTATGCAGGCGAAGATTAGTTTTTATTGTTTTTGCGTTACTTATGATATTCAGCGTTGTCGGCATTTTTAATACCAGAATCAACTATGATGTATCGAAATATCTACCTTCACTGTTGTCAATATATTTTACAGACAACAAAACATACATGCCCTCAATTCAGACATGTATGTTTTGTAACACTTCATTATTCAGGTAGCACAGGCGTGTCGAATGGATATCCCACATGTATCCCTGCCTCTTTCATGCGGAGGCGCTCTTCACGCATGGCATTAACAACCATATCACGCGCACTGTGGCCATCCTCGCCCGTAAGAGGTTTAACATCCTTAAGGACGTAATCGATTCCCATCTCCTTATATTTTGGCTTAGCCATATCATGATAAGGAAGTATATCAACAGCCTTGACGTTCTTAAAGTGCGCCAGGAACCTTCCGGACTTCGCAAGAAGCTCAGGATCGAAGGTGTATCCCGGAACGATAACGTGTCTTACCCAGATCGGGATGTTCTTCTCATCAAGATATTTGTAAAAATCAATGATGGTATCCTGCTTAACACCCGTCAGCTCCTCATGCATCTTAGGGTCGATAGCCTTAAGATCGAGAAGCACAAGGTCAGTAACCTCGGCAAGCTTTTCATACTTTGCATAGATCTCCGGAACATCCTTCTTAAAGAGATATCCGGTAGTATCAAGCGCCGTCTGAACTCCAAGCTGTTTTGCAGCTGCGAAAAGCTCTGTCACGAAATCGATCTGTACAAGCGGTTCACCACCGGAAACCGTAAGTCCGCCTCTCTTCATGAAAGGAAGGTAGCTTTTCATATCTGCCATGATCTCGGCAACCGTCATCTCCTTGCCGCCTCTGCCATCCCAGGTATCCGGGTTATGGCAATACAGACAGCGTAACGGACAGCCCTTCAGAAATACAACATATCTGGTACCCGGTCCGTCAACCGTGCTTCCTGTTATTATTGAATGAATATTTCCTGTCATCTCTTACTCCCCCTCAGTCTGAGTAGTAGCTTCAGTTGCAGCCTCAGTCGTCTGCTCGGTTGTCTGCTCCTGCTGTCTCTGATACTCGCTCTGAGCACTTACATCCTCATCTGTTCCGTAAATGATCTTTACAAGTTCCGAATCCTTATCCAGCATAAGCACATTTCCGTTATTCTTCAATGATGCCTTAAGTGCATCGAGTCCTCTCAGATAGTTGTAGAACTCTGCCTTGTCAGGGTCATTATACGCCTCGGAAAGAATACGCATGTATTCTGCTTCGCCCTCGGCTATAATAGTTTCTGCATCTTTCTCAGCCTCTGCGAGAGTGATGGTAACCTCTTTGTCTGTTTCGTTCTTGATGATCTGAGCATCAGACTCACCCTTTGCGGTGTAGCTTGCCGCAATATTCTGTCTCTCAGAAATCATTCGTTCATAAACCGCAGTTTTGTTATCATCCGGAAGATCAAGTGCCTTGATCTCTGCAGTCATGATAATTATTCCATAATCTGCGATATCCGAATTTGCTTCCTTGGTGATAACATCTGTCAGCTGTGCACCTCTTGCAGCGATAACCTCGTCCTGAGTCATGGATGAGATCGTATTCTTGGTAGCATTATAAACTGCTGCATCGATTCTTTCCTCTGCTCTGGCATCAACCGCGCCGAGTGTCTTGTAATATTTAATCGGATCAACTACCTTCCAGAGAACGTAGTCATCGGCGATCATCGACTTCTTATCCTTGGTGATAACATCACTTGTCGGAAGATCGTAAACTCTGGTTCCGCTGTACACAAGCTGAACATTCTCGATGAAAGGCGTCTTGAAATGAAGTCCCGGATCATCATCAACCCTTGTAACCTTACCAAAACGCTTAACAAGCGCGTAATTGTTATATTCTACAGTATAAAGTGAGTTAAAAAGCACTACTGCCGCTGCAATGATAAATACGACCAGGGCAGTTAATTTAATTGTCTTCTTCATCTCTTAGTCCTCCCCTGATCCGTTATTCTGTGAACTGCTGCTTCCGGAACCGTTACTTATATTTACAAAGCTGTCCAGAGGATACATAGTCTCTGTATCTCCGTCAGTGATAATAACCTTGAGTGTCGGAAGAAGCTCTTCCATGGTTTCATAGAACATTCTCTTCTTGGTTATGAGCGGATACTG
>DOVL01000106.1 GCA_003520105.1 Lachnospiraceae bacterium
TATAATGTATTGGGGGGTTACAAGTGTTATTATATGCAAATACGTTAAAAAGTGTTCACAAAAAACAGTTTTTTTTATAGCCTTTTTTGTGCATATTGCCAAGCAGGGTATGTTATGTGAACTTTTCCGCTCCGTTTTTTGTGCACTTTGCGCATGAATAACCCGCGTCTTGTAAATAATGCACAAAAACAGTCTTAAAAACACTTGTGTTTTTTATAATGATTTGTGCAGACTTAATAATTCCTTAATAATTATAAAACTAATAACTCTGAACCGAAATCATAGTTAATCATACAAAAACATTTTATCATATGACAACCCTCGCAAACGCGAATTGCTCCGCCGAAGCGGAGCAATTTATGTTTCAGATCAGTTTATTTATCTTACGATTCACTGAACAGTGCCTCAAACTCAGCGCCTGTGATCTTCTCTTTCTCAAGCAGAAGCTCTGAACACTTATGAAGAACATCCATATTTTTCACTATAATGCCCTTGGCGGCCTTGTAGCACTCATCGATGATCCTCTTAACCTCAGAATCAATATCAGCCGCTACGGCCTCACCGTAGCTTCTGGCATGTCCCAGATCCTTGCCGAGGAAAACCTCATCCTCATCATTTGTCTCATAATTGATTGGTCCAACCTTCTCGGAGAAACCGTATTTGATGACCATCTCTCTTGCTGTCTGTGAAGCCTGCTTAATATCCTGCGACGCACCGGTCGTAATATCATCGAAGATAAGCTCCTCAGCGATCCTTCCGCCGAAATCAACCATGATGGTCTGAAGCATCTTCTTACGTGTATTAAATACATTGTCATTTTCAGGAAGCGGCATTGTATATCCGGCAGCACCGACACCGGTCGGTATGATCGAAACCATATGCACCGGACCAACCTCAGAAAGCTCATGGAAGAGGATTGCGTGACCGGTCTCATGATAAGCCGTGATCTTCCTTTCCTTGTCAGGGACAAGCCTTGAACGCTTCTCAGTACCTATTCCAACCTTGATAAATGACTTATCAATATCACTCTTGGTGATAAATTTCCTGTTATCCTTAGCTGCAGCGATCGCAGATTCGTTCATGAGGTTCTCAAGATCCGCTCCGACAAAGCCCGAAGTGGTACGAGCGATCTCATGAAGATCAACATCATCGCCGAGTCTCTTATTTCTCGTATGAACCTTAAGGATCTCCTCACGGCCCTTAACATCAGGTCTGTGAACCGTAACCTTACGGTCGAAACGTCCCGGACGAAGTATCGCAGGATCAAGTATATCCACTCTGTTGGTTGCTGCAAGAACTATGATGCCCTGGTTAACACCAAAGCCGTCCATCTCAACAAGGAGCTGGTTGAGAGTCTGCTCTCTCTCATCATGTCCGCCGCCGAGACCGGTACCTCTTCTTCTCGCAACCGCATCAATCTCGTCAATAAATATCATACAAGGTGCATTTTTCTTAGCCTCATGGAAGAGATCTCTAACTCTGCTGGCACCTACACCAACAAACATTTCTACGAAATCGGAACCCGAAATAGAGAAAAACGGAACATCTGCCTCACCCGAAATAGCCTTGGCAAGAAGCGTCTTACCTGTTCCCGGAGGGCCGACAAGCAGTATACCCTTAGGAATACGTGCGCCCATATCATTGTATTTTGCAGGATTCTTTAGGAAGTCAACAACCTCGGCGAGGTCTTCCTTCTCTTCAACCAGACCGGCAACATCCTTGAATTTAATACCTGTATGAACATCTTTCTTCGCGCGGCTGTTTCCGAAGGTCATAAGCTTGTTGTTTCCGCCTGCAGAAACGTTCTGTCCCATGATCACCATCAAAATTATCAGCGCCAGTATAACTGCGAAGATATAAGGTGCAAGCTTCTGGAACAGTGACGGACGTTTAACGTCATTAAGCTGTACCGTAACATCATCAGTTGCATGATCTTTACAGATCTCCTGAGTATCCTTAACATCAGCCGTATAATATACGATCTGCGATCCGTCATCGTAGGTGACATAGACCGTACCTGTCGGTATCTCGCTGTTCTGCTGGATCTCAACCTCTGTTATGAGCCCTTTCTTAAGCTCATCCTTCAGATTGTCATTACTATAGGCCGTATATATCTCCGCCCCGCTGTTGGATATCACATAATAAAGCACGATTCCGATAAGCAGCAGGACGAAATATATCCCAAGCCCCCTGTATGCCTTTTGTTTCATGATTAGATATAACTCCTTAAATATATTTATATAGGTTCATTCAACCTTATTTCTCTTAGCTGACAACCGCAATGTATGGAAGGTTACGATATTTCTGAGCGTAATCCAGTCCGTATCCTACGATGAATTTGTCAGGGATAACAAAGCCGGACATCTCAACCTTGCAGTCAACAACTCTTCTGTCAGGCTTATCAAGGAGAGTGATGATCTTAAGGCTCTTAGGTGCCTTGTCCTCAAACATCCTTCTTACGTATGAAAGCGTCCTTCCCGAGTCAACTATATCCTCAACTATTACAACATCTCTTCCCTCAATGGATTCATCAAGATCCTTATTGAGACGAACGATGCCTGACGAACTTGTTCCGTCTCCATAGCTTGAGATTGATATAAAATCCATTGTAAGATCAGACTTCATATTCTTGGCAAGCTCGCTCATGAACATAACGCTTCCCTTGAGTATTCCGACAAGATGTACCGTCCTTCCTTCATATTCCTTATCAAGCTCGGCTGCCATCTCTCTGATCCTTTTTTCAAGTTCCTCCTGACTGATCATTACTTCAAAAT
>DOVL01000005.1 GCA_003520105.1 Lachnospiraceae bacterium
TATCCGTCTCCCGATGATTCGTCAGTTTACGAAGTAAATATCGGGAGTCCGGAACTTCTGCTTGATGATGCCGCCGAATATAAGGAGCTTACAGAGAACGGCAAGAGACTCAAAAAATTAAAGGATGACACCGCTTCGTATATATTGGGGCGTCTGGGAATGAGCGAGAAGGAAATACAGGATACGCTCAAGAAGGCCTATGATTTTGATACTGAGCTTGCAAAGTACCAGAAAACCCTGCTTGAAATGTACGACCCCTCGTATGTAACTGAAGCAATTAATATAGTGAAATTGGACGATCTTAAGGAAATGTCTCCCGACTTTCCTCTTGTTCAGTATATGGAGAAATACGATTGGGCAAAATCGGACATTATAGACGTTGAATGGCCGGACAGTATTAAAGGTCTGAATGGCCTGTATACCGAGGAAAATGTGGAAAAAATAAAAGCTAAGCTTTTAGTGGACAGTGCTTACAATTATATTAATATGCTTGACGAGGACGCATACAGGACGTTTCAGAAGCTTCAAAATGAGTACTCCGGAATAACCGAAAACGAATCGGATCAGGAGCTTGCGTACCAGGCAGCAAGAAGCGCCTTTCCTGACAGCTTTGCCAGATTGTATATTGAAAAGTTTCTTAATGAGGACATAAGAAGGGATGTAACTGAGCTTTGCCGCGATTGTATAGATACCTACCGTGATATGCTTGACAATACCGACTGGCTTTCAGAGTCTACACAAAAAGCTGCCAAGGATAAGTTGGATAAGATTAAGATACACGCGGTTTACCCGGATAAATGGGAGGACTATTCAATTTATCACGTAAAAGCAAAGGAGGAAGGCGGCACATATTTCGAAGCTGTTTCAGACTTTAGCAAGGCAATGGATTTAAGAGACAGGGGCAGGATAAATCAGAAGATTGACAAGGAAATATGGGGCATAGATATTCTCGAAACAAATGCTTTTTATGATCACACAGATAATTCCATCAATATAGTTCCGGGGTTTTTCTGCGATGCCACATATTCTGAGAAGATGAGCACTGAGCAGAAATACGGCGCTTTAGGTTCGGTTGTAGGACATGAGATAAGCCATGCCTTTGATACTACGGGCTCACAGTTTGACGCAGATGGAAATGTCAGGGACTGGTGGACGAAGGAGGATAAGGAAGCCTTTGACGAGCGGGCAGATAAGCTGGTGAAGTATTATGACAAAATAGTTGCCTTTGACGACGGAACTCCGTATCAGGGGCAGATCGTTCAGACCGAGGCAATAGCCGATATGGCAGGATTTAAGTGCATGCTGCTTATGGCAAAGGATATTAAGGATTTTAATTATGATGAATTCTTCAAGGCACATATGTATTTATTGGCAAGAGTATATACTCTTGAGCGTGCAGAGAGCTCTGTGCTTTCAGATCCACATCCGCTTTATTATCTCCGCGGCAATGTTAATGTCCAGCAGTTTGATGAATTCTATGAAACCTACGACATAAAAGAGGGGGACGGTATGTATCTCGCCCCCGAAGACAGGATAGCGGTGTGGTGATATAAGTCTAATATTTTAAGTGGCAAAGAATCGGTGGTCAGAAATGGCCGCCGATTTTTCTGTGATATCGCCGATCATGAGTAGCTCCTTAGAAGAGACAAGGTCTCCTCTCCACTTGCTGACGTCTCACAAGTTCTGCAAAATACCCTTCTTTTGCAATAAGCTCATCATAGGTTCCGTCCTCAACGATCCTTCCTGCGTCAAGTACGATTATTCTGTCACAGTTCTTTATTGTTGACAGCCTGTGGGCGATCACAACCCTCGTACACTTCAAAGAATCAAGGGAATCCGATACCTGTTTCTGAGTAATGTTATCAAGGGCACTTGTAGCCTCATCAAACATCAGTATCTTAGGCTTCGGCGCTATTGCTCTTGCTATCATAAGACGCTGCTTCTGTCCGCCGGATATGCCTCCATTTCCTTCTGAGATAAGCGTGAACATATTCATGGGCATCTGGCGGATATCATCTGCAATACCTGCCATTTCCGCTGCTTTCCATGCATCGTCAAGCGTCAACTGCGGTGCGGATATCACTATATTGGAATATATATCTCCGAGGAAGAGCGAACCGTTCTGCATCACTGTTCCAATCTTACTGCGAAGCGACTTGATATCTATACTGTTTATATCTCGCCCGTCATAATACACTGTTCCCTTCTGCGCCTTCTCAAATCCGAGCATAACACGCATCAGGGTTGACTTGCCGCATCCTGTCCTGCCTGTTATGGCAATGTACTCGCCCGGTCGTATCTTAAGGCTTAAGTCATCAAGAACAGGCGGCATGTCATCGCTGTAACGGAATGTAACATTATTAAGTTCAATACCACCGGACAGCTTTTCAATCACCGGTTTTTCTTCAGAGACTTCAGGAGCATTCTCAAGGATCGGACGTATCAGCTCGAGCATCGGCATTATCTGTGATGCCGGCTCTATTATCGGGATCAATGCAGTAAGGGCTCCGCTTACCATTGCAAAAGCAGCATTAAATGCGTAGTACTGACCTGTATCAACATGGTTTTTGATAGCTGAATAATAAATGATCATGGTTCCGATCAGTGATATTGCAGTTATCACAGCAGGGTAAACCTTCAAGAACAACGGCGGATCATAAAGATAAGCCGACTGAGCGGCATAAGCATTTCCCCACTTGGAAAAAGCTCTTCTTTCTGCTCCGGCCAGCTTGATCTTTTGTATTCCGGTCAGGAGCGAATAAGACATACCGCTCTCTTTGGCGGCGAGTTCCTTCTGCGTCATATTTATCTTCGATTTAAATACAAACACCAATATCATGACGAGCATCTGCAGTCCTGCCACAATAAATGCGGGAACTGCAAGAGAAGGTGCAAAAGATGCTATCTGAAAAACATAAATAAATGAAAACAACGCGGTTACAAAGCCTGAAAGCCCCATATTTATGAGTTGTGTAACAAAGAGATCCATGTTCTGCACACGTTTTGCAAGATCCCCCGGTGAATAAGCCTTAAAGAAATCACTCGGCAGAGTAAGGATCCTCATCATGGTCGCTGATTCAATGTTTATATTCAGCCTTAATGATATTCTCTGAAGGAACAGCTCCTGCACAGTACCGAAAAGCTGACCTGAAAGCGAAGCAAGTATCATAAATAATGCTATAGCAACAAGCGCCTGAACACTTCCTATCGAAACTATATCGGAAAACAGGATCTGTGTGATCCACGGAATAAGCATACCGACAGCGGTCGCTATAACGGCAAAACCAAAGTAGCCTGCCTTACTCGGACCATCTACTGTATTTATGATGTATCTATACATGTCCCTCATTGTAAGGGCTTTTGTGGGAAATGGCTTATAAAAAGCAATTGCTTCATCTGAGAACAGTTTCTCCTGGGCCGCACTCACTTTTGCCATTACACCCGTTTCGGGTTCAAGATATTTATACCCGATAGCTCCGGAAGGTATGAGCGCTGTAGGTTTTCCGCTTTCTTTAATGGTTGTGAGCATTGGCCCGGACGCATCTTTTCTCCAGCCTTCCTTAAGAGAGACCTCTCTTGTCATTATCCCGTGTGGGCGAAGCAGAAATTCAAGAACTTCATCTATAGACTTTATCCTGTCCGGGACTTCCATTTCCTTAATGCGATAATATCTAAGGATAGCTCCTATGGCATCAGTCGTCTGTCCCCTATCGTCACGGTAGGAGGAAGTAAGGCGCTGTCCCATGACCGAGCCTGCGATCCTTAGGCAGGAATCCTCAAACTCTTTAAGGTCATTTACTTTTCTTTTATCTATCTGTTCGTCAAACCAACCCATCGGCGGTGCAGCCTCTCCTTTTGCAACTAATCACTCACTCGTTACCAGATCCGTATACATCCCCTTAAGAGCCATCAGTTCTTCATGGGTGCCGCGTTCTGCAACCTTACCTTTATCCAGTACAATTATCTCGTCACAGTCCCTTATGGTCGAAAGTCTGTGTGCTACAACAACACAGGTTATTCCTCTCTCCTTGATTGAAGAAACAACATCATATTCCGTCTGTGCATCAAGGGCGCTTGTTGCCTCATCCAGTATCATTATGGAGGGCTTCTGTGCAAAGGCTCTGGCTATCATCAGGCGCTGTTTTTGTCCGCCTGAAAAGTTCTTTCCATCCTGGG
>DOVL01000119.1 GCA_003520105.1 Lachnospiraceae bacterium
GATCTGTAAATGGCGACTCCTGCAAAACAGATAAATCTTTCATCATTCCATTATGAACTATGTACTCTACGATCTGATTCACAAAGTATATCTGCCTGCTGTCCAGATTAGCCCCATCAAGGTATTCAGAAAAAGCCTCCTTTGCTGCATTCATATCAAGCCCGACTATTTCCCTTACCAGTTCCCCTAAAGGCTTCGAGCCATATTCATGCTCATATTCCTGTTTAGTGCCAACCTCGCTCCAAAGAATCTTTTCCAAAGCCTCAATATCATTCTGTGATAACGGCTTATTTGTTTTAAGCTTCGCTATAACTATATTGTCCTGATGCTGCCTGATATAATACTCTGCCTTAGCTTTATAATTCTTCAGTTCATCATTTTCGAGTTCTGATTCATTCCAGTCCTCTGATAACAGATCATCTTCAAAATTCGTATCATACCTTATATGACGTTTCGGAATATACTTCATCAGATCTCTAAGCCGTTCTCTGATGTCCTCGAAATCATCAATGTCAGCTGTTTCGATATAATCTGTGTTTATTATCTTATCGATAAGGTCTGACTGCGCCTGAATCTCCGGTATATTTGCAACCTCCGAAACATTTTTGACCTTTTTATAGAGATCCGTTCTGGCACGTTTATACTTCTTACCAAGAAGATATGCAAGCTCGATTCCATAAAGAAGAGCATCAAAACGAACAGCATTCACCTCATCACCATCCGGCAGAATAAGCGGTGCTACCTCTTCTCTGACCATCAGCGTATCTTCATACGTCAGAGTTTTATAATTATCCTCTGACGAGTACTGATCAACATATTTCAAATGCTGCCTTACGGCAAAGCTATCCCTCGGTAATTCTCTAACCTTTTCAGACATATATTTGACCAGAGAATCCCTGTACATGATCAGTCTTTCAACCTGGTGTTCTAACCCCTGCAGCTTATATGCAATCTCGAACTTCAGATTAAAGATTGCTCCTTGCAGAGCTATCATATTTGCTGTTGCTTTCCCTTTATTCATTCTGAAGAACTCAAAGTTCCCGCAAAAGTCAAATATATAAAACTTCTGTTTATCTTCACCATCCAAAAGTCCCGGACATAGTCTTGTGCCTCGTCCTATCATCTGCCAGAACTTAGCCTTACTCATAACCTTCTTAAAGAACACAAGATTAAGCACTTCAGGGACATCTATACCGGTATCCAGCATATCAACTGAGATAGCTATCTGTGGAAGCTTCTTAGGATCAGAAAACTCATCAATAGCGCTCTGCGCATAAGTCATATAATTATCGATCACTTTGGCATAATCAGTAAGATGCGGATATTCCTTATTGAACACCTCCAGGATCTTTTCGGCATGTTCGTGATTCTTGGCAAATATGATAGTTTTACCTATCTTCTGTCCGTAATCAATCTTGATTCCCTTATCCATCAGGGTATGCAGGATCTTCTTGATCGTATCTTCATTGAATATCCAGGTATTAAGCGCAGAGGAACCAATCGCCTCCGGAAGATCACCGTTTTCATCCACAAAGGTTTCTTCATATGCTTCCTTATCCTCATCGGAGAGGTCGTCATATACAATACCCTGCTCAATAAACTTAAGTTTTGATTCTACCGATACATAATCTACCAGATAGCCATCTTTGACCGCCTGTGCCAAATCATATCCATATGTCGGAACGCCATTTTCCAGTTCAAAGATACTATATGTATTTTTATCTATCTCATCCTTCGGCGTTGCAGTAAGGCCAACAAGCGGTGCATCAAAATAGTTAAAAATATCCCTGTATTTATTATATATGGATCTATGTGCCTCATCGCATATCAAAAGATCGAAGTGACCGCTCGTAAAAAGCTTCCCTTCTTTATCACTAACCGAATCTATACAGTTCATCATTGTCTGATAAGTTGAAAACACACAATGAGCGCTGTAATTGTCTTTTTCTTCAACAAGATTAGTGCATGAAAGATTTGGCAAAAGGTTTACAAAACTTCTCTTAGCCTGGGTGACAAGAGAATTCCTGTCGGCAAGGAAGAGAATATTTTTAACCCAGCCATTCTTCAGCAAAACATCGCACAGAGCAATAACTGTTCTAGTCTTGCCGGAGCCTGTCGCCATAACAATCAGAGCTTTACGCCTGTTCTTCTCATCGAAAGCATTACATACTGCTTTAACCGCTGCCTCCTGATAATATCTTCCAGCAATATCCTTATTGATCATGATATTACGAAGGCTTGTACGCATCGTCAGCAGATTGAACCATTTTTCAAGGTCTCTCTTTGAATAGATTACGGAGCACTTTCTCTCCGGATACTGACCATCTATAATATGCGTCTCAAAACCATTGGTGAGGAATATCACAGGTCTTCTCTTATATTTCTGTTCAATAATATCTGCGTATAGCTTAGCCTGCTGCCTGCCCTTAGCCACATCTACACAGGTACGCTTCGCTTCTATAACCGCAAGTGGCTTATGGGTATCATCATATAAAACATAATCCGCATATCCTACTTCAGACTTATTTGGCATCCCCGGAAGTTCAACTTCATTAAGCCAGTTCTTCCCTTCGATCCATCCTGCATCATTAAGCATGGAATCGATATAAAGCTTCCTGGTTTTATACTCCGAAAGATCAAGCGGCTTTGGAACATAAGTCTCCTGCTGCTCCTGTCTACGAGCGGATAACTCAGCCTTGAGAGACGCATTTTCCTCAATAAGCTTCTTTAAATCAACTTCCTGCTGTGCTACCCTTTGCTGTTCTTTTCTAGCTGCCTCTTTATCTGCAGCAGCTTTCTCTTTAGACTTTTTAATCCCTTCAATTCTTTTTTCTATCAGGTTCTTGTCAAACGGATGCTCTTCATAAACATCCGCATAGCAGTAAGCAATATAATCCAGATATATAGAAAGGTTCTCCAGACACAGAAGCGCCTCATCCCTGCCAAGTTTATTTCCACCATGAGCCACAGTATTTCCGCTTCTACGTATGTAATCCATACGCCTCCACAGATCCTGACCAATTATCTGCCTGTAGTCCTCGGCATTCATCAGACTCTGAAGATTATCCTGATATGGCATTTCCAGTTCAGCATCAACCGAGTACATCCACTTAAGAGCGTACTCCATCGCCCTGCGGCTATTCATAATACTAGCCTCAGGATCCATGAGAATAATCTTCTCCGCCGAAATCGCTATATCAGCAAACGCAACAAACTTGGGTTCATTCTTTAAATAGTCAAAGTTGGTAGTCATAGGCACCTCCTTAAACTTACACTATATATTGCTTTCCATTACAATCCCCATTATAAAACCAGTTT
>DOVL01000001.1:0-4303 GCA_003520105.1 Lachnospiraceae bacterium
CCACACATAAACTCATGTAGGGTCATATTTTATCAACAATTAAATAGATGCAAGATAGCTCTCGTTCTTAGCTATAACTTCCTTCATAGCTTCGGAACCCGGAGCACCGATAGTATTTCTCCTGCTGACACAGTTTCTTACATCGATTGCATCATAAATGTCCTCTTCAAATACAGGGCTTATCGCTTTATATTCATCAAGCGAAAGCTTATCAAGGCTAACACCAAGCTCGAGACAACGAAGTACGAGACGACCTATTATACCATGAGCGTCCCTAAATGCAACCCCATGATTTACAAGATAATCAGCTGCATCGGTAGCATTTGTGAAACCGCCTGCCGCGCTGTCCTCCATACGAGCCTTGTTAAGTCTCATAGTTGCGATCATTCCGGTGAAAAGAGTGATGCAGTTCTTGACTGTATCGATAGCATCGAAAGTCATCTCTTTATCTTCCTGAATATCCTTATTATATGCAAGAGGAATACCCTTCATTACAGTGAGCATAGTCATGAGTGCGCCGTAAACACGACCTGTCTTGCCTCTTACAAGCTCGGCAATATCAGGGTTCTTCTTCTGTGGCATGATCGAACTTCCCGTTGAGAAGCCGTCATCAAGCTCGATAAACTGATATTCGTTTGAATTCCATATAATGATCTCTTCCGAAAATCTTGAAAGATGCATCATAACTGTGGAAAGTGCAGAAAGAAGTTCTATGATATAGTCTCTGTCCGAAACAGAATCCATACTGTTAAGAGTAGGTCCCTTAAAGGAAAGAAGTCTTGCAGTAAGCTCTCTGTCAAGCGGATAAGTCGTACCTGCGAGTGCTCCCGAACCAAGCGGACAATAATTCATTCTTTCATAAATATCAGAAAGCCTGTCATAGTCTCTCTTACACATTTCAAAATATGCACCCATATGATGCGCAAAGGTTACCGGCTGGGCTTTCTGCATATGTGTAAAGCCCGGCATAACAGTATCGGTATTCTCCTTCATAAGAGTAAGAAGTTCCTGCATCAGAACCTTAAGTTCTTCCTTAAGAACTGTTATCTCATCTCTGATATAAAGCCTCATATCGAGAGCAACCTGATCATTTCTGCTTCTGCCTGTGTGAAGCTTCTTACCGGTATCTCCGATTCGATCAATAAGATTTGCCTCAACGAAGCTGTGAACATCCTCGTATTTTGAAGTAATCTCCAGCTTTCCGGCCTCAACATCTTCTACTATCTCGTTAAGAGTCTTGATAATAAGCTCTTTTTCCTCATCTGATATTATGTCAACTGAAGCAAGCATAGTTACATGAGCTATACTGCCTCTCACATCCTGCTTCAGAAATCTCTTATCATATGAAATTGAAGCATTAAAATCATATACCTGCTGGTCAGTTTCTTTAGAGAAACGTCCGCCCCAAAGCTGTGCCATCTGTCTATCCTCTCTGTATTAAATATTGCGAAAACCTGTCGCGTCAGTTATCACTTATAAAAGCAAAAAACATTTTACAACAAGTATTTTTATCCTTCAAGAGAAAATTGTGAAAACTTCAAACACTGTATTTCGATTCGCATATTAGAATATATGTGGTATAATAATTGTGTTTGTAGTTTTACGTGGAAAGGACTTTGATGATGAGAAAAAATAATAGAGGTGGCGTTGGAGAAGTATTTCTGAGGGGATTGCTCTACAGCCTTTTAATAGCTGCGGCAGTGTTTTTCGGAATAATGGTTACCAAGCTTATCAAACAGAAGATCAAGGACAGCAAGCTTGATGAGGCTCATAATATAGAAGAGGTTGCGGATATCATTACGGCAAAGTTGTCTGAAGGAAAGGGCGATATTGACAGTGTTTCGATGTACGTTAAGAGGGTGTCTGACGAAGATCTCAAGAGGATCAATGAATATATCTCAACTCTCTGCGGTTCAGTCGATACCTACAGAACAAGCGGTAATCCCAATAAAGGAAAGGCCAAGGTAACCTTCGAGATCAAGAAGAATACAACCACCTATGTATATGATTATCTGAAAAACGGAACAGCGATACCTTCCGATAATTTTGACGCAAACCGACTCTATGAGGCAGTCAAAAATATAGCCGACTCATGCACCTCACCGGGAATGGCCGATTATCAAAAGGAACTGAGACTCCATGATTACCTTGTTAATCACTGTCAGTACAGCTACGGAAGCCCTGACGATGAAAACGAATTCCGAGCATACGGTGCGCTGATAGACGGCGAGGCAGTCTGCAGCGGTTATGCGGAAGCCATGGCGTTACTCCTGACTTACTCAGGCGTTGAATGTAAAATAGTTATCGGTTCTTCGAAGGATGAAAACCATGCCTGGAATCTGGTCAAGATCAGCGGTGACTGGTATCATCTCGACCCTACCTGGGACGATCCTGTTGAACTCGGAATAGTAACTCATGCGTATTTTAATCTGAGTGACGATCAGATAGCCTATGACCACAGCTGGAACAGAGACCGGACCGAAAAGGCCTCTTCTACGAGCCAGAACTATTTCAATGTTACATCAAAAATATGCAGCACCGTGTCTGATTTTGAACTGACTGCCCAGTTTGGTATGAACAGTCCCGGAAACTCCTTTGAAACAGCTGTTTCCGGAGGAAATGCAGCTGATTATATCCAGCAGTTTGTAAATGATTACTACTTCACTTCTCTTAAATATACGCTTATTGAGAGAAATTCATATACTGTCGTGATCATTTACAAATAGATAGATGCACAGCTCTTTATACATTATTTCATATAATGAGCAACGCAAAAACAGCCCGCACAAGCGAGCTGTTTTTTGTATCTAACGTACCCAGTATTTGAATTCTTCGTCAGCGAGTCTTATATAATCATCATTTGAAAGCATGATCTCAATTCCCGGCTGAAGAAGCTTACCGTTTACAAATGTATGATTTGTTGAATTGTTATCAGTTACGTAGCACTCACCGTTACTTACGGTAAATGTTGCATGTCTACGGCTGATCCTCTTATTATCGATAACCTGATAATCCGCATCAGGTGACTTACCTACGAGGAACTCCTTCTTAAGAAGAGGAATAAGCTCATTGGTCTTAACTCTTACAAGGTAAGGAATAGGATTCTCATAATCCTCTGATTTAACAAGAACTGTAGTATCACTGTTCTCACTATCAAGCTTCTCGTCCTCAAGAATCGTTTCAGCCTCAAGAGAAAGAATGAAATGATAGAACTCAGCAAGATTAAACATAAGCTTGCTGTCAAGATAATGAAGAATCTGCTCAACCGACTCAACACAGTCCATATTTGCATAACGAACCTTGCTTACGAAGGTCTGAATGAATTTGGTTATGTTTGTGTCAGGAAACTTCTTGTTAACAGGCATGTATATAAGCTGGATATCAAGTGTCGAAAGCTCTATATACATATAATGCACATTCAGAAGTATCTTGTTGAGCGGCATCTTGTTCTCTTCAAAATACATAAGCTGATTCAGTATATTTGAAAGAATAGATAAAAATTCGCCCTTATACAGCTGTTTTCTGAGGAATTGCTCCAAAGGAAGCGTGGCCGGTATCTTATACTGAAGCACTCTGACGCCATCAACAACCTTAAGGTTGCAGACTGTCCTGTTGCCTACGAACTCATAATTATACATACTAAGTTCGAACTGCTCTACCGGAATATCCTCCTGCAGCTTAAAATTAAGTGTAAATTCATCATAGCTTATCTGCTGATCAGATGTCGCATTTTCTTCTGTCATACTCATTGAAAAACCCCCTCTCGCAAAGGACCCCACATCCTTCACAAAATGTGCACACATATTTGTATAATTTTACCATGATAATTAGATATTTTCAATTATTTTTGCAAAATATAATGCAAAAAATACAACTAATTATTCTCTCCGTCACCAAGTGAAAGAAGCTCAGTCTTAACATCATAAAGCTTCTTAGAGAGATCCAGATAATGGATATGTGGATTTGCGAAACGCTGCTCTTCCTGCCATACCGTATTCTGAAGCTGGTATTTAACAAACTCTCTGATCTCATCAAGAGGAGGATTCTTATAAACAAGCTTACCGTTATCGAAAACCTTAACCTGAAGAGGTGTAGCCTTAACATTCTTGAAGCTCATCTTCTTCCATGGCTTAAGTTCATCAACAAAAGGTGTAACTCCGTCACCGTCAACAACCTCATCTTCCATTGTAAGAAGGTCTGCAAGACCGTAGCCTGTCTCCTTGCTGAAGATTCTCCAGAGCTTCTTCTTACCAGGGTTAGTGATCTTCTCTATATTTTCTGAAATCTTGATCTTAGGGATAAA
>DOVL01000001.1:4501-5570 GCA_003520105.1 Lachnospiraceae bacterium
GAATCGATAAGGTACTCATCAACACTGTTTGAAACAACGATCTTACAATCTCTGAGGCCTTCCTCATCAAGCTTCCTTCTGATCTTCTTTGAGAAATAAGCAAGGTCTCCGCTGTCGATACGAACACCCTTAAGACGCTTGCCCATCGGTTCAAGAACCTCATGAGCTGTACGGATAGCATTTGGAAGTCCGCTGTTCATGATGTCATATGTATCAATAAGAAGTGTACATGCATCAGGAAATACCTCTGCATATGCCTTAAATGATTCGTACTCAGATGGGAAGAACTGGATCCAGCTGTGAGCCATTGTTCCGATGGCAGGAACGCCGTAATTAATATCTGCAAGTGCTGTAGCTGTAGCATTTACGCCACCGATATAGCATGCTCTCGCACCATAGATAGCTGCATCAGGACCCTGTGCACGTCTTGCACCGAACTCCATGATAACGCTTGTTCCTGCTGCTCTGCAGATTCTGCTTGCCTTGGTTGCGATAAGTGACTGGAAGTTAATGCAGATAAGAAGCATGGTCTCCATAAGCTGTGCCTCAATAACAGGCGCAGTAACGGTAACGAGCGGTGTATTTGGATATACGATAGTTCCCTCAGGAACAGCCTCAATGGTTCCTGTGAACTTAAAGTCACGCAGATACTCAAGGAATCCCGGATCAAATATTTTCTTGCTCTCGAGATACTTGATATCATCATCAGAAAAGCTCATATTCTGAACATACTCAATAAGCTGCTCAAGTCCTGCAGCGATTACATAACCGCCATTGTCAGGGTTCTTCCTGTAGAACATATCAAATGCTGCCCAGGTATCCTTATAGCCCTTAACAAAATATCCGTTTGCCATTGTCAGCTCATAGAAATCCATGAGCATAGTAAGATTTCTCATACTTAACCTCCTATATCGGTTAATGCGGCAAGCCACCGCATAGTTTATATAATCCTGCAACAGATCACTGCAGGAAACAATTACTACTGTGAAGTTCTGTTTGCTCTCATCCTGAGTCTTGAATCAAGAATCTTCTTTCTGATCCTGAGTGACTTAGGAGTTATCTCAAGAAG
>DOVL01000083.1 GCA_003520105.1 Lachnospiraceae bacterium
CAGCACTTTTGACACTGCTTCAGCCCATGAATTTCATAATGATGTACTTATGTACGCTGGTGGGTGCAGTTCTCGGTGCCATCCCCGGACTTTCCGGAGGACTGGGTATCACACTTATACTTCCTTTGACATTTGCAATGAGCACTGAGCTCAGCTTCTCAATGCTTGTCGGTATGTATGTCGGTGGTGTTTCGGGTTCCTTTATCGCAGCGGTTCTAGTTGGAATTCCCGGTTCGGCTGCATCCATCGCAACCTGCTACGACGGTTATCCCATGACTAAAAAAGGAAAGGCTGCAAAGGCACTTTCCATCGGTATCACAGGTTCCTTCATCGGTACTTTCATTTCCATCATCGTTGCTACACTTTGCTCCACATATATTGCGGAGATAGCATTAAAACTGGGACCCTGGGAGTACTTCAGTCTCTGCCTCATGGCCATCACCATGGTTGTAGGTCTTTCAAACGGTTCGGTTTTCAAGGGTATGACAGCAGCATTCCTTGGACTCTGGCTTGCCTGCGTAGGAACTGATTCCGTAACAAACCAGATGAGATTTACATTTAACAACTATAACCTTTTCGGCGGTATCAATGTTGTCTGTCTCCTTATGGGAACCTTTGCCCTTCAGCAGGTGGCTACAAGCTATGCTAAGGGCAACCAGGAGATGCCCAAGGTAGACGAGGGCGCTCTCGGCGGAATCGGACTTACACTTAAGGACCTTACAGATAACATTAAGGTAATTGTCGTTTCACTGTTCATCGGTCTCTGGATCGGATTCCTTCCGGGCATGGGTTCAGGTATTTCTAACATCCTTGCATACGGTCAGGCTAAGAAAATGTCAAAGCATCCGGAGCTTTTCGGAACTGGTGTGGATGAGGGTGTATGGGCCACAGAGGTATCAAACAATGCCGGCGTCGGCGGTGCTATCATTCCTATGATATCTCTTGGTATCCCGGGAGATGCTACAACCGTACTTCTCATGTCTGCTATGACCATCCATGGACTTCAGCCGGGACCTATGTTCATAAGAACAAACCCTGTACTTGCAGATCTTATCTTCGCAACAGTACTTGTTTCTGCAATCCTTATTTTTGTAACTGAGCTCCTTACAAAGAAATATTTCCCTCTGCTCCTTAAGGCACCATATCACTACCTTTACAGTGCTATCCTTATGATCGCATTCATGGGAGCATTTTCATCAACAACCTCCATGTTCTCGGTTTATCTGGTACTTTTCTTCGGACTGGTTGGTATAGTGATGGATTACTTTGGACTTCCCATGACTCCGCTTATGCTTGCATTTATCCTGGGCGGAAAGATCGAGAGCTACTTCAGAATGGGTGTTTCATACGGAAAGGGAGACTATTCACTTTTCTTCACAAGACCTATTTCACTTATCTTTATTCTTATAACTGTTTACAGCTTGTTTGGACCTATGATCCAGAAAGCATTAAAAAAACAACGCAAGCAAGCTAGCTAAGGCAGCGTAAAGGATAAAAGGATGTCAGATTAATCTGAATTTTATAATCGGAATGCCTCATGTAGCACTTGTAGCGCATTATATAGATATATGGACAAATGAATTTAAAGCACTTAAATCTGTCAAATCATTAATCAAGACCATTTAATTCTCGAATGATGAGTTGTAATACAGGCATGAAGCTTTCCGACATAGTGAAATCAAGGAGTAGATCAAATGATCAGTGAAGAAAGAAAAGCTGTGCTGCTTGAGGCATTGAGAGGCCACAGCGTTGCAAAAGAAAACATTACCGAAGAATATAAAAAGAATCTTCTCCTGTGCGACAGGGAAGAATTTACAATCGAAACCGCAGGCGGACCTCTGAAGCTTTATGTATTCAAAGCTAAGAACAGAACAGAAAACTGTCCGGTTCATATCAATATCCATGGCGGAGGATTTGTAAGACCACATGTAATAAGAGATGAAGTATGGTCCTGCAAGGTGGCAGATGCATTAAAGGGAATAGCTGTAGATCTTGACTACAGTCTGGCGCCGGAATATCCATATCCCACTGCTGTTAATCAGTGCTATGATGCCACAAAATGGGTATTCTCAAAGGCAGAAGAGTGGAAGGCTGACAAAGAGCAGATTTCCATCGGAGGCTACAGTGCCGGAGCAAATCTGGCTGCGGTGGTTTCCATTAAGTCAAATGAAACAAAGGATTTCAAACTTTGTTACCAGGTACTTGGATATGGCTGTTTTGACATGGTGACAGACCCTGCTGACAAGCCGGATGCAGACAAAAACCTTATTCCTGCCGAAAGAGGAAGGATGTTCAACGAGTGCTACACGGAGAATGATCCTGAAAAGTTGGCATCACCTTATTGCAGTCCTGTTAAGGCCTCCTTTGAACAGCTTAAAGGTGTTCCAGAGGCACTGGTAATAACTGCAGGATCGGATAACTTCAGATTTGAAGATGGTGACTATGCGGTTAAGCTTATGCTTTCCGGAGTAAAGGTAACCATGAAGTGCTTCCTTAACTCAAGTCATGGATTTATCATTCACTGTACGGGAGAGTGGGAAGAAGCACAGCAGTTCATAATTGACAGTTTGAAGGCAAAGGCCGGAATAAAATAGAGAGAGTCTCTACAGATTTTTATGAACAGTAATAAAGTTCAAAAATTCCGCGGCTAAACCGCGGAATTACTTTTATCATCATCTATATAGTGGTTATGAGTCAAGAAAAAACTATTTGATAGTTGAAGGAAAGGATATCGAAAATAATGAGAAATGTTATAGAACCGGGAAAGAAAAGAAAGAGTATCAATTTCCTGGATAGTATAGTTTATAGTGAAGTAAAGGATCTGAACGGAAATCCCATGAAACTGGAAATGTCTGTAATGCTTCAGAACGGAAACAGTGAGATGAGATTTGCGGCAGGTATCGTAGACGAAGAGGACAAGACCCCGAAGCCCTGTATCGTATGGGTACCGGGCGGCGGCTACAGAGGCTGCGACAAAAATCTCATGGTGGCTGAGATGGCATTTCTTGCAGACCGGGGATATGTGGTTGCATCCATTTACTACAGAAGTTCTGCGGAAGGACATATGCCGGATCAGATCATCGACGTCAAAACGGCAATAAGATTTTTAAGAGCTCATGCAGCAGAATATGAGATTGACCCGAACCGTATTGGAATCATCGGCCGCTCAGCAGGCGGACATCTGGCATCCCTTGCAGGAATGAATGTTGATGATTTCCACGGAAGCGAGTGGGCATCAGAGTCTGACGAAGTGCAGGCCTGCGTTGATATGTTCGGTCCGGTAGACATTCCCTGGCTCCTTAAATTCGAGGAAAGCCTTTATAAAGCTGATCCAGCAAACTATCGTTGGGAAAATGTTGCAGCCTCCCATGGCGGAGCAGTTATGGGTGGAGAGTATAATGAAGATATGATAGAGCGTTCAAAGAAGGTGAGCCCTCCATATCTCATCAGCGACAAAATGTGTCCTATGATGATCATGCACGGAGACATTGACAAGCTGGTACCGGTAGATGTAAGTGAAGATTTTTACCAGAAGATAATTGATGCCGGTCAGGGTGACAAGGCAGACCTATATATCCTCCATAACGCCGGTCACGGCACAAAGGATTTCTTCCAGGATTCCGTCAAGGAATTGATCGCAGACTTTTTCGATAGAAACCTGAAGAATAAATAAGGCGTTAAGCGTAAAAAAGGTTGGTCTGGTATATGACACGCAGAAGAAAGCCAGAAAGCAATCTGCGTGTCTAAATCGGTATATTTTTGAAGGGCATGCAAATAACCTACTTTACCAGCCAATATTAAAACTAACACCATAAATAAAGTACTAAGATTAGTTCAGTGGGTTACATCCGGACAATAGGTTCCGTAGGCAGCCCACTGAACTAATTTTGTTCTAGGATTGAAACCTTCAGACACGATTGATAAAATAATGAAGATGAAACACTTTGAAACGAAATGAACCGGAGGAAATATGGCAAACATAACCCTGCTTGTACCAAATGA
>DOVL01000174.1 GCA_003520105.1 Lachnospiraceae bacterium
TCCAATCCCTCAGGTATCGTTTGTATATGTTATATTATATAAATAACGCGGATTAGAGAATACATATGCCTCTGAAGGCGTATTCTTGCTACAACTGAAGAGGCATATGTATTCTCTAATCCTATGAATATAAATAATTACGCTTTAAGGAAAAAACTTATAATGGCAGAAACAAAGAATAATTCAGAACAGATAGAAGAAGTCACTGACGAATCTTCGCTTAGCTTTGAACCTGTGGAGAATGTGCCGGGGGCTTTGGAAGCGGCTCTCTTTGCGGTCGGTGAAGCTATAGAGGTTTCAAAACTGGCTGCGGCTATGGGGGTCAGCGAGAAAGATGTGCTTGGTGCATATGAGACTCTTCAGAAGAAATATGAAGATGAGAATAGCGGTATCAGGATAGTAAGGCTGGATGATAAGCTTCAGCTCTGCTCTAAGAATGAATACTATGATGTACTTATAAGGCTTGTAAATATGCCAAAGAAGCATATTCTCACAGACGTACTTCTTGAAACACTTTCAATTGTTGCATATAAGCAGCCTGTTACAAGGCTTGAGATTGAGCAGATTCGTGGAGTGTCATGTACTCATGCAATTAATAAGCTTATTGAATATAGTCTTATCACTGAAGTAGGAAGACTTGATGCTCCGGGTAAACCGATTCTTTTCGGAACAACGGACGACTTCCTGAGAAGCTTCGGAATATCATCTATGGATGAACTTCCTGTGGTATCCGCTGATAAGATTGAAGATTTTAAGAGACAGGCTATGGAAGAGGCCAATCTTACGATTGAAACCTAGTAAACAGTTTACACCTCATTTATAGGTAAGATATATGGAAAAAAACAGAGAGAAAAAGAAAATTATATCTGAGGTTAACAGAGTATCTGCAAGATGCATGAGAATAATCATGTATTTCCTGCTTGTTTTCTTTGCGTTCTTTCTGATAAATGACATCTTCGACACCATGCTTCTCGCAGCTACGATCTCACTTTGTCTCTTTATTGCATTTATACCAATTCTTATTGTAAATATCTTAAAGCTTGACAAGAAGAACGGAACCAGGCATGTGATCATAATCTGTACGGATCTTATAACATTGATCCTTGTTACGCAGTTTGGTCATTATGCATATGCGATCCTTCTGTTCCCGATACTTCTTGCTTCACTGTATTTCGACAGAACATTCCTTTTATACACGTCACTCTTGGTTATAGCATCAATTGCTTTTTCGGCATTTGTACAGATGAATTTCAGATTTCTGATAATGCATAAGGCATATGAGAATTATAATGATCTTATGATTCATTTCTGTGCACCGGCCTTTATTATCGTTATATTTATGTCTTTTATCGCTTTCTTCATTGTTGACAGAAATGCACTTATGATAGACAGAAATATCGATACAGCCCTTATTACTGTTGAGAACGAAAAAGGTCTCTGTTATGCATTTTCGGAAATTTCAGAAAACAAATCCAAGCTGACCGGTGAACACATCAAGCGTGTTGCCGAATATACAAAGATCCTCGGGCGTGCATCAGGTTTCGACGAGGACTATGTTGAGAAGCTTGCAACGGCCGCTATGATGCATGATATCGGAAAGCTTATGATACCGGCAGATATTCTGGATAAGCCAACCAAGCTTACCGATGAAGAGTATGAGATAATGAAGAGCCATGTTCTCTACGGTGAAGCTCTTCTTGAGAAGTGTCCCGGCGAGGTTATGCATCTTGCCAGAATTATCGCCAAGGAACATCACGAGAGATGGGACGGTACAGGTTATCTTGGCATGAAGGGCAATGAGATTGCTTATATATCACGTATCGTTTCGGTATGTGATGTATTTGATGCTCTGACAGCAGAGCGACTTTATAAAAAAGGCTGGTCTGATGAGGATACCTATAATGAGATCATCAAGAACAGCGGAAAGCAGTTCGACCCTAAGGTTGTTAAGCTGTTTATTCAGAATTTTGATAAATTCAAAGAAGTCAGGGATAAGATACCTGATATGAAGATATACTAGGAGGAACATAGATTGTTCAGAATTATTAATCAATACCTCGCAAATGTAAATATTGCCACCAATCCGGAAATCAGATCCAAGATGGATATTTTCCTTAAGGACAGAGAAGATATTGAGAAATTCTGTATCAATGAAAGCTTCAACAAATACATCGTTGATATCAGGATGAAGGAATACTCTGTTGATAATGCTGACAGAATGTTCAGAGATTTTTTGACATATACTTCATTTGCTTATTCTGCAATGCATGTCAGATATAATGAGGGTGCGAGAGTACGTTACAGATATGTAACCTCAAAGGAAGATAAAACTGCGGTTTATATGGATGTTGTGATATCATCAGCCGATTAAAAAACAGCGTTGACAGATTTGCTTCTGCCAACGCTGTTCCTATGTTGAAAGGAAATTAGTATTTATATGATCTGAAGAGACCGATAACCTTACCGATTATCTTGAGGTCATCTACGATTATAGGTTCCATGGTATCATTTTCAGGCTGAAGTCTGTAATGACCATTTTCCTTGTAGTAAGTCTTGACTGTAGCTGAATCATCTATAAGTGCGACAACTATATCACCATTCTTGGCCACATTAGTCTGCTCAACGATTATAGTATCACCATAAAGGATACCTGCATTGATCATACTGTCACCCTTAACCTTAAGCATAAAGGTTTCCTTGTTGGTAAGGTATTCCGGCGGAATAGGGAAGTAGTCCATTATGTTTTCTTCTGCAAGAATAGGCTGTCCTGCTGCAACAGTACCGATGATCGGTACATTAACAACCTCACGTCTTGCAAGATTAAAGCCGTCATCATCAAGTATCTCGATTGCACGAGGCTTGGTAGGGTCTCTTCTAATATAGCCCTTCTCCTCAAGAGTATTGAGATGAGCATGAACCGAAGATGTTGAACTAAGTCCGACAGCAGAGCAGATATCTCTTACAGTCGGAGGATATCCCTTACTGAGGATATTTTCCTTGATATAATTAAGGATCTGTTCCTGTTTGGCACTGATCTTTTCTTTAGACATATATAACCTCCTGAATAGTGAATCAGCAGACAAGCATAGGCTTTGTCACTGACGTTATTTTTTTCTCATTTTATTACGATCAATGATATAATTGATCATGTAAAGTATAACACAACATGTGTTCGATTGCAAACAAATGTTCTGATAATCTATTGACATTCTTTACCTTTTCTTTACAAAGCTATTTTATAGTGTATATATTGAAGTATGAATTAAGAGAATCGATATAAGAATAATTCTTTTTCAGTATATCGATCCTCAATTCTGTATTAAAAGTATATGTATGACAAGGAGATGCTATGAAAGTTATTGAGATGAAAAACGTTCATAAGTACTATGGCAAGAGTCATGTGCTTGATGATGTAAGCTTTTCAGTTGAAAAAGGGCACATCGTTGGACTTATAGGTCCTAACGGTGCGGGTAAAACCACCATTATGAAGATTCTTTCCGGACTTGCGCACAGATCATCCGGAAGCTTCAGTCTGTTCGAATCGGAAACAGGTATCCATGTAAACAGAAACAGGCTCAGCTTTATGATTGAAAGTCCTATAATCGATCTGTCACTTAACGCAAGAGCCAATATGGAATTTATGCGTATACTCCGAGGAGTTGCCGATGAGAAGAAGATTGATGAGCTTCTGAAATATGTCGGTCTAGAAGATGTCGGCAAAAAGCCGGTAAAGAATTTCTCACTCGGCATGAAGCAGAGACTTGGTATCGCAATGTCACTTCTTGCCGATCCTGAGGTACTCGTTCTCGATGAACCTGTTAATGGTCTGGATCCCGAAGGTATCGTTGAGATACGACATATTCTTAAAGAGCTTTGTGAAGTCTACGGCAAGACACTTATTATCTCCAGCCACCTTCTTTCAGAACTTTCGGAATTATGTACCGACTATATCATAATAAACCACGGCAAAATAGTAGAGTCGCTCTCAACAGAGGAACTGATGCTTCATTCAAGAAGCTATATTTCCGTTAAAACTGATAATATTTCAAGAACCAC
>DOVL01000129.1 GCA_003520105.1 Lachnospiraceae bacterium
CCGATCATCGGGATCCTGCGGCATCCTGCCTCCGTCTTCGGAGTGTTGATGTGGAAGTTGGTCCCCGAATCATCCACCTTGCGGTGTACAAGGCTGTGATTGATATCTATGATCCTGTTCTCGAAATCCAGGTCCTCCCATCTGAGGCCAAGGCACTCACCAATTCTCATCCCGCTTCCGATCAAAACTGTTATGACCGGTTTCCATCCCTGGTACTGATGGTTGGAATAAAGATAGTTCATGAATGCTTTCTGCTCAGGTACCGTGAGCGACTTACGCTTGGTCTTAACCCATACATGACTCTTCTTGATCTCTCCGAGAACTCCGGCTGCCGGATTTACACGGATGAGTCCGTCACGGACTGCCATCTGGAATGCCGGATGAAGCACGGTATGAACGTTATCGACTGTTGCCGGGGAAAGCTTCTCCTCCAATAAGAGAGAATAGTAGTATTCCCTTACATCCGTATAACGCACCTGTATCAACCGCCGCTTTCCGAAGGTCTCCCTGACATAGTGGTCATAGGTATAAACGTAATTCGTCCTGGTCGTAGGCTTGAGGTCGTATTTCTGTTTGATGTACGAATCAAATACCTCGTTGACTGTAACACGCTCTGCTCTCTGGGGATCCAGTCCATCCTCCAGATCGCGTCTGATCTGCTGTTCCTTCTTTCGAAGTTCCACGAGATCTTTTCCGTAGACGGTGTGGCGCTTCCTGTTTCTGTCAGTGTAAGAATAAGAGTAGCGTCCGTCTGCCCGTTGACACTCACCGCTTCTGAGCGCATAGCCGCGGGAGTCCTTCCTGCTCTGTGCCAATCTGTTTACCTCCTTTTTGGAGAGGCACAGCTTTCTTAGGGTTTGGTCTTGTAAAGGAGCTCAAGTGCTTCCTTAAAGACCTGTGCTTGGGTGAGATTCATCTTCTCGCAGTATGCCAAAAGTCTGTCGCGTTCCGCTTCGGTAACTCTAAATCCAACCTTAATGTACTTTTTGTCTTCTACCGTAGGCCTTCCGCGTTTTGCCATCTTCCTGCTCCCTTCAGATCTCTACTCACATTATATTTAATGCCCCACAAAAAATCAATGTATTTTTTTGAAAGCGACGGCGTAAATTTACATTCGGAAACACATGTACAGAATACACCTATGACTTGTGATATTGTATCAGATTTGCTCCACTACTTTACAACATCCTATTCCTTTTTTCAATGTATAATAAATACTAGTGCTACCGTCTCCGCATAGATGGGTGCCCTGCGTCCGCTCCGCTCCCGCAGGCCGACGGAATGGAAGTTACGCGACTTCGTCGCGGGTTTATCCTTCATACTGCTTGGTTGCCTTTTATCTGCCGCTGTTCAGATGTCAAGGGCTTTAGTCCCTTCGGGATGCTTTGCACCCTTGACATCTGAAACAGCCGGCAGATACTTTGTAGTCAAGCAGTATGAAGGATCTTTATTGCGTCCGTCAGGACGCCTTCCATTCAAGAGAACGCCGTCAGGCGTTGTTTCCTTTTCTATAATCCCCAGATATGTCCCTGGAAGAATGCCTGCTTTTTCGCATTTATACTCATTGTATGTTGCATCAGATCATAGTATTTTCCGACCTCGCCATGCATGTTTGACTCTTTTACCGTGATGTAAGACCTTATTATACCAGCATCTTCGGCACCGGCCGCTTTGGGCAGGACTTCTTTTTGGTACCTTACAAGCTTCAACATATCGCCACCATTCATGTAGTAAGCTCTCAGCTGGGCCATCTTATCTGCGCCTGTTTTGCTCCAGCCAAGGGCATGCGTGCTCATCCTGCTGGACAGCACATGGCTCACATGTCCCTCTGTACTGCTTCCTACCTTGCCCTCCACCTTTTTAAGTCTGTACCTTGCCGCTGTCCAGTTGTTTATAATATAATCACGGTTTTCACGGTATCTTTCTAGATTTCTGTCTTTCGGAAGGTATTCTTCCAGCCGGTCGGTCAGAGCCATAAAGCCTTCTTTTGTTCCCTTGATTATCTCCTTATGGAGTTCTGCCTTGGCATCTTCTGCGCTGTCCTTCATATGGCCTGTAAGCTTTGTCAGACTTTTCTCTAAGTGAAATTGATCCAGCAGGTGTATTATTCCTGCAATCCTTCTTTTTCCTGCTATTATCCATCCCCCTCCGTCTGAACTTAGATATATCCGTTTTATATGACTGAGATCATATGTATCCTCTATGTATTGATATACATTATCCCACAGTTCTTCATTGCTGCATCCGTCTGCTGTTCTTGAAAAATAATGCGGATTTATCAGCCGGTGTCTTTTACTCTTCGGTGATTCGCCCATGATACCTTCATGAACATAAATCAGTTTCGTTATCACACAGTTATTCTTTCTGCCCTTCTTATCTCTTTTAAGATCACCTTTTTGATTTAAAAACTGTAGCGATACATGATCCTCATCCGCCTCTATATACAGCTTATCTACCACTCGTTTTTTTGTCAGTGGCTTCCAGCTTTTCTCCGGAAATCTCAATGCATGTATCATGTCCTTTATAGATGATTTTGATATATCATCCCCCATGCTGGCCATTTCTCCGCCTCTTCGATAAGAACTCTGTACACTCTCTTTCAGAGCTCTTGCCTTTGCATCTTCTGTTATTCTTTCATGCTTATTAAGATCCAGGATCCTGTCGATAAGGTATTCCATCTCGGATGTATCCTTATCTGTGAAAAGAGTCTTACTTAGATTTATGGTCCCCAGTGAAAGCAGAAGCTGTTTTTTGACATGCTTCTCTACATAAAACCGTTCTTTCCTTTTTGCACTTTTACAAAGCATCTGATCCATACCCTCTATGGTTTCTCTAACCAGGTTCAGGCCAAGCACCCTTAATTCTTCGGTTATCCCATACACAAACGAAGCAAGATCTGTAGGGTCTTTGTAAAATTCCGTGATAAGTTTATCAAAAACTACTGTACTTACCTCTGCAAAATGTTGTATACTCTCTGACATAAGAGAACACCTCCTTTGTTGATTGATTTTTCCAAACCAATACTTTATCACAAAGTGGTGTTCTCGTTTTTTTATTTTCCGAATAAAATTTTACGCTAGC
>DOVL01000042.1 GCA_003520105.1 Lachnospiraceae bacterium
CAAATATAACATGCAGCCCCTGAAGGCAGACATCGTGAAGTATCTGATCGTATGCTCTCTGAAGAAAAGACGAATATATCGCAACGACCGGAATAAAACCTCCGGCGGCCAGTCCTGCCGCAAAAGTCACTGCGTGCTGCTCGGCTATACCGACATCAAAAGTCCTGTCCGGAAAGCTCTTCTGGAAATACGATACTCCAGTACCATGAGCCATGGCAGCCGTGATCGCAACTATTTTTTCATTCTGTACACCGAGACTGCAGAGTTTCTTGCCAAATACATCCGTATAAGTCGCTCTCGTCTTTCTGACAAGACTGCGTCCGGTCTCTATATCGAATGGATCAACCCCGTGAAAATGCTCAGGGTATTTTTCTGCATATTTATAGCCTGCACCCTTGGTCGTTTTAACATGAACCAGGATAGGCTTGTTAAGTCTGAATGCCTTACGGAAGGTCTTGGTCATCTCCTTAATGTTGTGGCCGTCAACCGGACCGATGTAGGTGATTCCCATTTCCTCAACGAAGCTCCCCTGAACAAAAAGTCCCTTAAGGCTGTCCTTGGATTTCTTCAGGCCCTTGGCAACCTTGGCACCGACGTCGGGAATGCTCATAAGCACATTTTCAAGGCCGGATTTGAATTCATTATAGGACTCACCGACTCTCATTCTGTTTAAATATTTGGAAACGCCGCCGACGTTACGGTCGATGGACATTTCATTATCATTAAGGACGATCACGAGGCTTGACTTCAGCTGAGAAAGCTGGTTAAACGCTTCATAAACCATACCGCCTGTCATTGATCCGTCACCGATAACAGCGCAGATCTTCTCTGTTCCTCCGCGAAGGTCACGGGCCGCTGCCATTCCGACTGCAGCGGAAATACTTGTCGAACTGTGGCCTGTATCGAACGCATCGCAAGGATTCTCTCTTCTCTTCGGGAAACCGCTGAGGCCTCCCTGCTGACGAAGGGTATCAAAATCCTTCCTACGGCCTGTTAATATCTTATGAGTATAGGCCTGATGTCCGACATCGAAGATCAGCTTATCTTCCGGAAAATCCATGCATCTGTGAAGAGCCATGGTAAGTTCGACCACGCCAAGATTGGCGGCCAGATGCCCGCCATTTTTGCTGACTTTTTCTATTATGAAGCTGCGGATCTCGGAGGCAAGTTCATCGAGACTGTCATCCGAAAGCAGCTTGATGTCGTTGGGGTGTTTTATGTCTTTTAATAAACTCATTAGGATATATCTCCTATAGAATATGTGTTAAAGCTGACGACGAATAATCCATTAATAAATATTAATTTTCAACAAATCATTATCATTTAAAAAATTATATAATAATTACTTTCTTCTACCCACCAATTGCTTGACCAAATCGACCAGGAGTTTCAGATAGACATTCTCAATCTCGGCAACTCCATCTGCGCTGGTAGACTTGGTGGTGGTTGAGTTGGTGGTGAAGGTGGTGTAGGCTTCGTTGATCAGGGTGATAGCAAGCTCTGAGGCCTGTTTAACGTATTCAGAAGCCTTATCGAGGCCATAAATGGATACGAAGGTCACCTTGCCGTTCTTCTCGTCCTGACTGACATCCTTGCCAAGTTCTTCAGGATTACCTGTGACATCAAGAATATCATCCTGAACCTGAAATGCCATTCCGATATAATATGCGGCATTCTGAAGCTTGTCAAGTTCCTCACCCGATACACCCGCGAGGGTTCCTCCGATAGTCATAGCGCACTCAAGAAGAGCCGCGGTTTTATTTGAATAAATATACGATAATTGCTTTGCGGTAGGCTTCTTTCCTGTCAGAACCACATCAGCAGTCTGTCCGCCAAGCATTCCGTACAGCCCCGGTTTAGAAGCAAGAATGAACATAGCTTTTTCAACGTCAGTATCACCCGGGCAATAAATAAAGCTCTTAACAGCTGTTTCATAAGCATAGTTAAGCAGACCGTCTCCTGCAAGGATAGCGATATCCTCGCCAAAAGCCTTGTGGACGGTCGGTTTGCCGCGCCTCATCTCATCATTATCAAGTGCCGGCAGATCATCATGGATCAGAGAATATGTATGTATCATCTCAAGAGCAGCCATGAAATATTCAATTGCCTTATCATGAGAGCCCGGTCCACCATACTGCTGCTCCTTATCCGCTGCCTTATCGGCTGATTTTTCCTGTTCTTCAGCCTCGTTCAGCACGGAAAATGCTTTATAGGTCAAATACATCAGAAGAGGCCTTACTCTTTTGCCGCCAGCTTCGACTGCATATACCATGGCATTTCTCACAGGATCCGACATGCCGTCAGCCTCAGGAAGATTATTCATGACGATATCTTCTATATTTGCACGGATATCATCAAGCTTGACTGTCTTCTTTTTTCTTGAAGTTTTTTTCATCTTTGTTGTTTTATCTACGGTTTTTGCTTCCTTTGTTTTCTGTTTGTTCTTGTTGCTTTCTTTCTCGGCCATATGTGCCTCCCGGTTAACGATCATTCTTTCATTCATATCATATTAATTCATATAGACATGACTGTTCATAAACTCATGATCATGTATTCTTTCCATATTGCCAACTTTATTTATGCAATATGTTTTTATTCATTTCGATCTATTCTTCTTCAGTATTCAGTATCTTGATCTCTTTCTCTACTCCCTCGAGATTGTCCCTGCATTTTTCAGAAAGGATCACTCCCTCTTTGTAGAGTTCCATTGCGTTGCTGAGTTTGGTCTCCGGCTCTTCAAGGGCCTTGATTATCTCTTCGATCCTTACGAACGCATCTTCAACAATGAATTTTTCCTCTTTATTTTCTGTATTTTTCTTCTCTGCCATATTTATTCCTCTGATTTACTGATCACATGATTTAT
>DOVL01000270.1 GCA_003520105.1 Lachnospiraceae bacterium
GGTGCGACATCATTGCCCATCAGGGTATGAGTGATCGCTGTTGCTTCAGCCATACTGTCGATGGAAACCTGCTTCAGAAGTCTGTTGTTCACGTCCATGGTTGTTTCGAAGAGCTGATCGGCATCCATCTCACCGAGACCCTTGTAACGCTGGATAGCGAATTTCTTAGTATGCGTTGCTCTGTATTTTTCAAGCTCGGTATCCGAATACAGGTACTTGATATTCTTACCCTCACCGACTCTGTAAAGTGGCGGGATAGCTATATAAATATGTCCCTCATTGATAAGATCCGGATAGAATCTGTAGAAGAAGGTAAGGAGGAGCGTCGCGATATGTGCGCCATCCACGTCCGCATCGGTCATGATGATGATCTTACCGTAATTAAGCTTCTCTATATCGAAATCGTTTCCGTAGCCCTGCATGAAGCCGCAGCCGAAGGCATTGATGAGCGCCTTGATCTCTGCATTTTCAAGAACCTTGCTTACCGGAACCTTCTCAACGTTCAGTATCTTACCTCTGAGAGGAAGGATAGCCTGATATCTTCTGTCTCTCGCAGACTTTGCGGAACCGCCTGCGGAATCACCCTCGACTATGAAGAGCTCGCATTTTGCAGCGTCGTTACTCTCCTGGCGAACCAGCTTGCCGTTTCCTTCAAAGGAGAACTTACTGAGATTGATCTTGGACTTTTCATTTGCTCTCCTCTTGGAAAGTGCAACAGCCCTGTCAGCAATATCCTTAAGCACTTCATAATTTCTGTCAAAATATACCGTAAGCTGTTCCTTAACGATATCATCCACGGCCTTCAGTACATCTGTATTTGAAAGCTTGGTCTTGGTCTGACCTTCAAACTGAGGATCCGGATGTCTGATGGAGATGACCGCGGTCATTCCGCTTCTGATATCCGCTCCGCTAAGGTTTGCATCCTTATCCTTGAGAAGTCCAAGTTCATTTCTTGCGTAAGTATTGATAACCTTGGCGAAGGCAGACTTAAATGCGCTGACATGAGTACCGCCTTCAGGGTTTGTGATATTGTTGGTGAAACCGATAATATTTTCGTCACCGTCTTCCGTCATAACAAATACGATCTCAGCCGATATGCCATCCTTCTCTCCGCTGATCGATATAACAGGTGAGGTATGTGTAAGCCCTTCTGACACATCCTCCACGAAGGCAGAAAGTCCGCCCGGCTGATGAAATACCTCCGGTTCCTCTCCGTCCCTTTTATTATGAAAAGTGATCGTAAGCTCGGGATTAAGATAAGCCGTTTCCTTGATACGCTGCTTTATGGCGCTGCATTTGAACTTGGTTGTCTCAAATATAGTATCATCCGGATAGAGAGTGACCGTTGTTCCGGTCCTCTTTCTGGTCAGCTTCTCCTTCGGAAGCTCGCCGTCCACAAGCTCAGTTGTCGGACTGCCGTAAGCATAGGTGTCGTGATATACGTAACCATTTCTGTAAACATCAACTATAAGCTTCTTGCTGAGCGCATTAACAACCGCCGAACCTACACCATGGAGACCACCGCTTATCTTGTAGGTGCTGCTGTTGAACTTTCCGCCCGCATGGAGCACCGTGTAAACAACTCTCTCTGCAGGCTGCTTCTCTGTCGGATGCATATCCACCGGAACTCCTCTTCCGTCATCCGAAACAGTTGCCGATCCGTCCTCATTAACCGTAACGGAAATATTATTACAATAGCCTGCAAGATGCTCGTCAACCGAGTTATCGATTATTTCCTGAACCAGATGATTAAGACCGCTTCTTCCCGTATTTCCGATATACATACCCGGACGCAGTCTGACCGGTTCAAGTCCTTTTAAAACCTTGATCTTCTCTGCATTATATGCCATGTCCCTCTCACTTTCTCTATCTAAAAATATTATCTCTCCATCGCCGACACACACCCATAATACATACAACCCCGTCGGTCAGATTGCTCGGTCAGGAGAAAGATTATAGTATCTACAAACAATCCTTCACATTGTAGCATAAACAAATCAATGTTTCCACATAAAAACGCAAAATATTGTTATTGTAATAGGAAGAAATACAAAATAATGATCTCCTATATATAGGAAGAAACTGTTTACGCAAAAAACCGGCCTGTTTCAGATCGTTTTCTCGATCCATACAGTCCGGTTTTTTATAACTACGGTTATTCCAAATATATTTTTACTGATTGATCTACTTTACTTAATACGAAGTGCTCTTGTTGCATTCAGTACCGCAAGAACCATAACACCAACGTCGGCGAAGATTGCTATCCACATATTTGCGATTCCGAGTGCTCCGAGTATCAGGCAGAGAACCTTAATGCCGATGGCGAAGGTTATATTCTGTCTTACTATTCCGAGCGTTTTTGCTGATATTCTTCTTGCAAGAGATATCTTGGCAGGATCATCATCCATAAGAACGATATCCGCTGCTTCTATCGCCGCATCGGAGCCGAGTCCTCCCATGGCGATACCGATATCGGCACGCATCAGAACAGGTGCATCGTTTATTCCGTCACCGCAGAATACAAGCTTGTCTTTGCCCGCTGCTTTCTCCAAAAGCTTCTCAACCTCGGAAACCTTATCTCCTGGAAGCAACTCACTGAGATATGAATCTACACCTATGGACGCTGCCACTCGTGCTGCTGCCTTTTCGGAATCGCCCGTAAGCATTACAGTCTTAATGCCATCCGCCTTAAGGCTTGAGATAGCTTTAACCGTATTTTCCTTTATGACATCAGATATTACGATACAGCCGGCGTAAAGGCCGTCAATTGCAATATATACAACAGTTCCTTCATCATGCTCCGATGTGATCACAACATTACTGCGATTCATCAGCTTTTCGTTACCGACGAGAACCCTGCGTCCCAGAACCTCAGCCGAAACACCATGTCCGGCAACCTCTTCGATATCGATAACATCATCCAGGCTCATCTCCTTACCGTAAGCCTTCTTAAGGCTCAGGCTTATCGGATGACTTGATGAGATCTCCGCGTAAGCGGCAAACTTCAGAAGCTCTTCTTTAGTAATATTCTCTTCAGGATAAACAGCCGTAACCTCAAATACGCCCTTGGTCAGCGTTCCTGTTTTATCAAATACTATGGTCTTCGCATCGGCGAGTGCCTCCAGATAATTTGCACCCTTGACGAGAATACCCTTTGAAGATGCACATCCTATTCCTCCGAAGAAACTGAGCGGAACAGAAATAACAACCGCACACGGACAGCTTATAACAAGGAATGTAAGCGCTCTGAATATCCACTCGCTCCACATCGGACTGTATCCGAAGATAAGTCTTCCGATTGGCGGAAGCACAGCAAGCGCAAGTGCCGAATAACATACTATAGGAGTATAATACTTGGCAAATTTAGAGATGAAATTCTCGGCCTTTGCCTTCTTCATGCTGGAGTTTTCAACGAGATCAAGTATCTTAGAAACTGTCGACTCACCGAACTCTTTGGTAGTCTTAATCTTGATCATTCCGGAGCTGTTGATGCATCCGCTGATAACCTCGTCGCCTTCTGCTGCAGTTCTCGGAACGGATTCACCTGTAAGTGCACTCGTATCAAGACTGGTGCGACCTTCTATTATCACACCGTCTATCGGAACCTTCTCACCCGGATTTACGATAAGTATCGAACCAATCTCAACATCATCAGGATCGACTTCCTCGATATTTCCATCCTCAGTGAGAAGATTTGCACTGTCCGGCCTTATATCCATCAGATCAACGATATTCTGACGGCTTTTTCCAACTGCGATACTCTGGAAGAGTTCACCTATCTGGTAGAACAGCATTACAGCAACGCCTTCTTCATACTCGCCGAGTACCATTGCACCGACTGTAGCAACTGCCATAAGGAAGTTTTCATCGAAAACCTGTCCCTTAATTATTCCCTTACCAGCCTTTCGAAGCACATCATATCCCACTATCAGATATGCTATGAGATAAAGCGGCAGTGTGACATACCACGGCATTTCAATATCGGTCAGATGCTCTATTATCATCAGCGTCGCCACGATCACGAAAGCTGCTATGACTCTGTATAAATTTTTCTTCTGTTTTTTATTCAGACTAAACCGTCCCATATGCCGCCTCTTCTGCTTATCTATCAATCACATGATGCATCTGAAATATTCATCAAATGATTGATTAAATAGTAAATCGCTCCTGTAAGAATTATCAGAACTACTTTCTGATTACATCTAAATAACATCAGTCAAGGAATATCTCCATATCGTCCTCAACCTTCTTGCAATTTTTACGTGCCTCCTGCATAACTGCTGCAGGATCCACGCCCTCTTCAAATTCAACCTTAACCTTGAGTGACATGAAGCTGAGGGAAGCATCCTTAACGCCATCTGTCTTCTTGATAGCCTCCTGCATCTTCTCTGCACACGCTGCACAATCTACATCTACCTTATATGTCTTCTTCATTTTTTTCTCCTTTATCTTCTATCTTTCAGTCACTCAACCGATTATTTACTGTTAAACATCCCGCCGATCATACCGACGGATGATTGTTGATCATATTTTGATCCGACTCATTCTTCAACATGCTCCATGCCGAGACTGAGTATCATTCTTACATGCTCATCATCCAGCGAATAATACATGCTCTTGCCATCTCGTCTGAACTTTACAAGCTTTGCATCTTTTAGTATTCTAAGCTGATGACTGACTGATGACTGGCTGAGATTAAGTATCTTGGCCATATCTCCCACGTTCAGCTCTGTATCAAACATCGCATAAAGTATCTTGATCCTTGTGGAATCTCCAAATATCTTAAAGAGCTCCGAGAGATCATACAGATATTCATCATCCGGCTGATTCTCCAACACCTTCTGTACAAGTTCTTCATGTGTCATT
>DOVL01000130.1 GCA_003520105.1 Lachnospiraceae bacterium
ATCCAGCAGCTGACCAGTCCATATATGATCGCACTCACAGCCGAAGCCTTTACAGGCTTCTCCGCAGACCTTGTATAGTCTGAAATAAGCGGCAGCCATGAGAGCGGCATTGCAACAGAAAGCTCTACCGCTGCGCCAAAGCTGAGAGAATCAGCGTCGTTACTTCTGCCATTTCCGTCTCTGAAGATAATAACAGAGAGAATGATCGTCAGTATAAAAAGTGAAGCCATGGCAATCGTATTTATGATGCCGAGCTTTGTAAGTCCGATGAGTATCCAAATCAGGATGAGTCCACCGATCACTATGCACCAGATCCATACACCGACGTCCTTGATTCCATTTGCGGAAAGAGCTCCGTCATAGATCATGATTCCGGTCCAGCCTATCAGCTGAACAACATTCAGTATCGCAAAAAATATGCTTCCGAACTTACCAAAAGAGAGCTTCGTTGTCTCCATCGCACTCTTCCCGGTCTTGCCGCCAATAACACCGGCAAGGAAGAGAAGTACGCATCCGATCACATGCCCTATCAGTGTTGCAAGCAGTCCCTTGCCCATTCCGAGCGGTGCAAGCGCCATTCCGGTCAGGATCTCAGCTATCGAAACGCCTGCGCCAAACCACACGAGTCCATTTTCAAAGAGGTTAGTTTTCTTATCAGTCATTACTTCCGGCCTTCCTCTCTTCCATAAAATCACCTATCGCAAATCCATGATCGAGCGGACCGCTGCCACTCCCAAGATCAAGCCCTGCAGCAAGAGCACCGGAGATATATTCCTTAGCTCTTGAAACCGAGGTCTTAAGATCATAGCCCTTGGCAAGATTTGAAGCTATGGCACTTGAAAGTGTACAGCCTGTTCCATGTGTATTCGGATTGTCTATTCTTCGTCCTCTGAAATATGTGAACTCACCGTTTTCATAGAGAAGGTCAGTTGCATCATTAACCTTATGGCCGCCCTTCAGAAGAACTGCAACTTTAAAGCTGTCACCGATCAGGCGTGCAGCTTTTTCCATCTCCTCCTCATTTCTTATGCTCATACCCGAAAGCACCTCTGCCTCAGGGATATTCGGAGTGATCACTGTTGCAAGCGGTATCAGTTCTTCCTTAAGAGTCTCTATTGCATCATCACTTATCAGCTTAGCGCCGCTGGTCGCAACCATAACCGTATCAACGACTATTTTTTCAGTCTTATAATCCTTAAGCTTTCCGGCGATCACACGTATCAGCTCACTGCTTGATACCATTCCGATCTTTACCGCATCCGGACGGATGTCCGTGAAAACCATATCGATCTCCTGAGCCAGAAAATCCGGAGTCACCTCCATTACTGCTGATACGCCGGTCGTATTCTGCGCAGTCAGAGCAGTGATAGCACTCATTCCATATACTCCGTTTGCTATCATTGTTTTAAGATCTGCCTGTATGCCGGCGCCTCCGCTGGAATCACTTCCGGCGATTGTTAATGCTGTTCTCATAATATCTCCCTTCTTCCTGCCATGATCCGATACAGTCCCTCATCTCACCATCCGTCTCATACATATCCGTTATGAAAAACTTCTCTGTGAAATATATGCCATCCTCTGATCAGCAGGCATAAACGCATTAATTTTATATAGCGATGCAAGGTGGTGCCCCCGGTGCATCGCTTATTTATTTTTATTATCTCCACATAACCCATATGATGATATTCATTCAGTATCACCACATATGCTCTGCATCAGATAATTACTCAACTATATTCTTAACCAGTGTCTTCAGTTCAGCCGTTGCTTCAGTGATATTTTCCTGCGCATAAATCGCACTGATGACCGCAACTCCGGCGAGCCCTCTGCCCTTAAGCTGAAGAACATTTTTCTTTGAAATACCACCGATTGCAATCACCGGAATCTTAACCGCTCTGCAGATTGCCTCGAGTGTATCATGGTTCACATCATCCGCATCATCCTTGGAGCCAGTTGCAAATACTGCTCCCACTCCGAGATAATCCGCGCCGTCCTTCTCAGCTTGAAGTGCCTGCTCAACAGTCTGTGCAGAAACACCGAGTATCCTGTCCGGACCGATAAGCCTTCTCACCTCAGCTGCAGGTCTGTCATGCTGTCCGACATGAACACCATCAGCATCAAGCTTAAGTGTCAGCTCCACGTCATCATCAAGTACAAATGGAACCTTATATTTCGTACAGAGTTTCTTTAACTCCAGTCCCAGCTTACACTTTGTTTCTTCATCCGCATTTTTCTCACGGAGCTGAACAAATGTTGCTCCACCCATAAGAGCTTCCTCGGTCTTCTCAGTCAGGGTTTCACCATCCTTCAGCCAGTAACGATCCGTTACCGCATAGAGAAGCATCGATTTTCTTAATTCATCATCTGTAAATCTTTTCATTTCTACTCCTAACAGTATTACCTATCCGTGCAATCCAGATTATTCTATCGTCCTAATCCGGATATCTGCTACTATTCATATTCAAACATACATATGTCAGTTCTGTTTTTTTTCATAACTATCTATTTCAAGACCTCCGAAATCATACTATCGGTGTGAACAGACAAGCATTCAGTCGGATTATTCAAAACCGATATGTCAGGATCAGACGATACTATATTTAGCATATTCCTCAAGTGTCTCGCCATCCATGTTATAGATTGCATCTATGATACGATTGCGGTAAGTTGAGTTTCCGTCGCCCGGCTGCATTCTCTCCCATGCGATCTCACCGGCTGCACCCATCGTGCAGACAGCTGCCGCAGCAGCTCCGAGCTTATCATCAGGATTTGCAACAAGAAAGGCTGTCATGAGTCCGGAAAGCTGACATCCGGTTCCGGTGATACTTCCCATCTCAGGACGTCCGTTTCTGATGACATAGCATTTATCCTTATCTGCCACAAGATCGATGGCTCCGGTAACTGCGATGATCGTATTCAGCTTTGCAGCAAGCTCCTTTACAAACTTAACAGCTGCATCAAGCGTATCATCTGTGACCTTATCAGCCACATCCGCATCAACTCCCTTGGTGCTTCCGCTGCCATAATAGAGAGTTTTTATCTCAGAAATATTACCTCTTACAACGTCAAACCTAACCTCTTTGATGAGACCGTTGGCTGTTTCTGTTCTCAGCTTCGATGCTCCTGCTCCGACAGGGTCGAGCAGAACAACGTGACCCAGTTCATTTGCTCTCTTACCTGCAAGAAACATTCCCGGAATAGTCCTCTTATTCAGAGTTCCGATATTTATGTTCAGCCCTCCGCAGATAGCCGTGATATCCGGTGCATCCTCCTCGTCATCCGACATTATCGGACTCGCACCGATTGCAAGGATAACATTTGCCACATCATTTACTGTCACATAATTTGTGATGTTATGCACCAGCGGTGACTTCTCTCTGACATTTTCAAGATACTTTTTCATGATCATATATCTCCCTTCATAATATTTATTAACTGTATTCGGTGCTCATTCATCATTCGTCCCATTATATGCGCCCGCGCATAATGGTCCGACTGCCGTATCCGGCACCGCTCGTAGGAACGCGCAAAAGGCGGATGGTCCGACTGCCGTATCCGGCATATTTCTCGCGGTGCCCATTCATCAGCCGCTTTGCGTCTGATTTCATGTCGCGCTGTCGCGCTATCGGATTCGTCATTCGTCCCATTATATG
>DOVL01000267.1 GCA_003520105.1 Lachnospiraceae bacterium
AAGAAAACTCCTGAAACAGAATATGCAAATATCCGTAAGAACGGTATCATTGCAATGACTCTTCAGGATGATGATGAGCTTATAGAAGTTAAGACAACAGATAACACCAGAGATATATTTATGGTTACAAAATACGGTATCTGTATCAGATTTAAGGATACGGATGTCAGAAGCACCGGTCGAAGCGCAATGGGTGTGCGCGGCATGAATCTTTCCGAGGGTGATGAGATCGTCGGAATGCAGCTTTCAACTCAGGGCGAAGCACTTCTCGTTGTATCCGAGAAGGGTATCGGAAAACGTACTCTCAGGAAGGAATTCCCTCTCCAGAGACGTGGCGGTAAGGGTGTTAAATGTTACAAGATCACTGAGAAGACCGGTTATGTTGTAGGCGTTAAGGCTGTTAATCCGGATCATGAAGTTATGCTCATTACAAATCAGGGCATCATAATCCAGATCAAGTGTGGTGATATTTCAATGACCGGAAGAAATGCATCCGGTGTTAAGCTTATGAGGATCGATGCGGACAGTGATATCACTGTTGCAGGAATCGCTAAGGTAAGAGACGAGATCAAGACATCTGACGCCGGAACAGCAGCGGAAGAAGGCACTGAAGAAAGTGTCGGCGAGGCTGGAGAAGAGTTTACGGAAGAGATAGAAGTTGAGGCAGATGGTGAAGAAACAGGTCTGCCGGGAGATATAGAGACTATGCTTGATGCGGCTGAAAGAGATGCCGAAGAGGATAATGATGAGTCAGAGGATGAGCAGGACTCAGATGATGCAGAGTAGAACAGGGAGTGTAAGAAATGGACGGATTTAAAGATAATATTGATAATCTTTCAAATACGAGCAATATTGAGGAATTTCTCATTGCTGCCGCTTACTGGATCGCAATAATACTTGTAATCCTGTTTGTTTTCTATGTGTCGGTCAAGCTTAATAATTTTATTCAGGACAGAAAGAGAAAGAAATCCAAGGCTGAAAAGGATGATTTCATAGGTTAGTAAAATATGAGAGAGATAGAAACAGATCTTATCACGGAAGAAGTAAGTAAGCTTTGTATCAAGGCCAATCTGTATCTTTCGGGCGATGTCAGAGGTCGTATCGTTGATTCGGAGACCACTGAGAGAAGTGCGCTCGGAAGGCAGGTTATAGGTCAGCTGATCGAAAATATGGAGATAGCCGAGACAAGTCAGATACCGATCTGTCAGGATACCGGTATGGCTGTATTTTTCGTTGAAGTCGGTCAGGAGCTCCATGTTAAGGGCAGTCTTACCGAGGCTATCAATGAAGGCGTAAGGAAGGGTTATAAGGAAGGCTACCTCAGAAAATCAGTAGTCAGCGACCCTATTCTTCGTGTAAATACAGGTGATAATACTCCGGCTATCATTCATTACAATATCGTTCCGGGTGATAAACTGGATATAACGATCGCTCCGAAGGGCTTCGGAAGCGAGAATATGAGCAGGCTTTTCATGCTTAAACCGGCAGATGGCGTGGAAGGGATCAAGGAAGCGGTTCTTACCACGGTTAAGGAAGCCGGTCCGAACGCATGCCCTCCATTTACGATTGGTGTAGGCGTCGGCGGTGATTTCGAGCTTTCAGCCATCCTTGCGAAGAAGGCTCTTACAAGAAGCCTGGACGTCAGAAGTGATCTTCCTCATATCAAAGCGCTTGAGGACGAACTTCTGAAGGAAATAAATGAACTGGGAATAGGTCCGGCAGGTCTCGGCGGAAGTACCACCGCTCTTGCCGTAAATATCGAAACCTACCCTACACATATCGCAGGAATGCCGGTAGCCGTAAATATGTGCTGCCACGTTAATCGTCATGCACGCGTGATCCTGTAATCTGAACCGGATCATAACGAAACTGCATATACCTCACAAACGCAGGCTTGAGAGGAAATGCTGCATTAAATATATTTTGAATAATGAGGATATTAAAGCATGAATAAATATCTCACAGTACCACTTAAAGAAGAGGCTCTTCTCGATCTTCGTGCAGGAGATTTTGTATTTCTTACAGGAACCATATATACAGCCAGAGACGCTGCACATAAGAGAATGTATGACAGTCTGATGGCCGGCGAAGATATTCCTATGGAGCTCGAGAATAACTTTATATATTACCTCGGACCGACACCGGCGAGACCGGGTGAAGTGATCGGTTCTGCTGGTCCGACAACATCCAGCAGAATGGACAAATATACCCCACTTCTTCTCGAAAAAGGTCTGAAGGGCATGATCGGTAAAGGAAAGAGAAGTCAGGCTGTTATTGATTCAATCGTCGAAAATAAGGCTGTTTACATGGCTGCTATCGGCGGAGCAGGCGCTCTTCTTTCAAAATGTATCAAGGAATCTGAGGTTATTGCCTATGATGATCTCGGAACAGAAGCTATCAGAAAGCTGAAAGTTGAGGATCTTCCGGTTATTGTTATCATCGACAGTGTCGGAAATAATCTCTACGAAACAGCTGCAGAAGATTTTAAAAAGAGTCTTGCTTAAGTTTTCCTTGACATTGAATCATATTTTTGATAGAGTAATTAAGCGTGTTACAGAAAACACATGTGAATAAAGGTTTCATCAATCAACTTGGTGAGGGACTTTAGGCACTGGAGATGTACTCAAGTGGCTGAAGAGGCGCCCCTGCTAAGGGTGTAG
>DOVL01000062.1 GCA_003520105.1 Lachnospiraceae bacterium
TTGCAAGGAACTCAGCCTGAGTCTTGTATGCAGCGTTAGCATCTTCGATAGCCTTGCTGAGCTTGGTCTCTGTTTCCTTCTGCTCTGTAACATCGATGACAACCATGTTGATATGGTCAGCTTCTGACTTGTACATAACTGTGTTAAATACCTTACCGAGCTTCTCCATTGTGATCTCAACGTCCATGAGGTCGCCCTCTTTGGTGCCGGAATTATTATATGCACTGAACCATGCATTGATGTCCTGAAGGACTTCGATATTGCTGTCGCCAAGAACCTTATCCTGATAATCAGGCTGATCGAGATTGAAATAGGTTCCGAAGATCTCATTGGCATCAACCATCTGATAACCAACAACAGCGCCTGCATGATCTGTAATGATCTTAGCCTGTGCAAAGCCTATCGGAAGGTTCATGAAAAGCTTTCTGTATTTATCGCTCTTTCCACCCGATGATTTGCCGCTGCTCTTCATATTTGTGATCATAAAAAATATGATCGCAAGCTGAAGCACCAGCATAACTACACCGATAGCTGTGCTTCCCGCTGCTATTCCCACAACGCCTAAAATACCCACGGCAGCAGCAGTGATCATAGCCACCTGCTGGCTGTTCATCTCTCTTATTTTCTCCATTTTGTTTCCCCTCTCGATCCTTTCTCTCTAAATACAATCTTATGCAGCATTTTCCCCTTGAGACGCACCGGTCTCATGCTGTATATCAGGAATCCCCTTCAACTATTTTCGCTGATTTTCGCAAAATATGGGGGTTCTCGTTTTTTCATCATACAAGATAGTTTACTATATTTCCCCCACATGGTCAATCTGTCAATTCTATTTTTATGACGTATTTTTGATGCTATTCTGACTTTTTACCCATCATATTTCTCAATTTGTCGAACTTCTCGTCACCGACTTCATCCGAAATATCATCTAACTCGTCATCATCAGCCTCATCATCGTCATCGTCCGACTCAGCATATTCATCTTCGACGTCATTATCATCCGACTCAGCATATTTATCTTCGACGTCATTATCACCCGACTCAGCATATTCATCTTCGACGTCACTATCATTCGGTTCAGCATCATCCTCGCCATCATCCGCCTTCGCAGCAAGCTTTCTTGTCGTTATCCTCTTAGCGCGCTCTCTTCTGACCTTTCCGTCAACAAGAATAAAGATGAAGATACCCCATGCGAGCATTGTCAGCAGGATGCCCGGCCAGAAGCCCGGAGCAGTGTAACATATCTCAATAGTGTGTTCTCCTGCAGAGAGATTGATTCCCATAAAGGCTTCCTGAACCTTCTTCAGTTTAACCTTATTTCCGTCAACATAAGCGCTCCAGCCTTCGTCGTAAGGAACAGCGATAAACATCATTCCGCCATCACCGGCATCGATACGTCCCTTCAGATAACCGTCCTTGGCAGTTGTTATATCCAGAGCGTGCTCACTCAGCTTCTGATAATCCATGGCAAGAACATTCTTATCAAGAAGCGCATAATCAAATCTTATCGAACCGCTCTTGGAATAGTTGTCGCTGAACTCAACCGAAAGCTTGACTGTATCGCCCACCTTCAGCTCTCCGAGGTCAAATATCTGACTCTGATATCTGTCATAGCCTGTCTGAACATCATTCTTATAATATCTGACCTTGTAAACATTATTTGCGATTATATCGACGATATATCTGCCCGGAGTATCAACCGTGAAAGTAGCATTTACTATCGGCTTACCTGTTCCGTCTGCGGAATAACCTACAAGATCTCCGATCGAACTGTCAACCCACGAGCTAGCCTTCTCGGCAGAAGCCGTCATTGAAACGTGAATATCCTTATAGAGGACCTCGCTGTTATCTGCTGCGCCCGCAACAAGATCATTCACATTATCGATATCTCTTCCCTTAAGAAGGTCTATCGATGCAACTCTGTCACCAACCATATAAGCAACCGGAAGGGCATAAATACTCTTATATACATTACATGCTTCGTTTTCGTAGATGAGCGGAGTAGTTTCATCCGGATTATAGTAATCCGCTCTTGTTGCGTAGATATGTCTCACGCCGAGCAGCATATTTGTGCCATGGCAGGCACCGAAATAAAGGTATTCATTAGCACCTGTATAGAAGCCGAGTTTACCTGCCGCAGTAACGGTTTCTCCTCTTACCGTCGAACAGAAGATACCGATCGAATTCATTCCGTTCAGTGTCGCCTCATCAAGGATGTAAGGATTGATCATATCCTCTCTGTAAAATACAGCTCCCTCCTCCTTGGCTATGGCATGTGCCTCTGCGGTAATATCTTCCATCTCATCGGCACGTCTCATAGAATAAGATGCATTTGCATAGCCTATGTAATCCATGCTGTGATCTGCAGCGAAAAGTATTTCCGTAACAAAAGCAATCGAAATTACTATTGTGAGAACCCTTGAGCGCTTCAGTTTCAGGCTCTTCAGCATGAAAAGGATGTAGCATCCGAGGGTGATACCTACGGTCCAGAGAATTTGCGGCTTCAAGTATGGCTTGATGCCGTCACCTGCTCCCGGTGTCGTATTATATATGATATAAGCCCAGAAGCCGGACGCCAGGAACAGCGCACTGGTTATATAGTAGCCGCTGATATATCTGAGTCTGAGCGCCGCTCTGTAGGCAATCGTAAGCAAAACAAATATATAAAGGAACGAAAAACGATTCGGAATACCATACTGGTTGTGGAAACCATGCCAGATATAGTTAAGAAGCTCATTATTGAAGCTTACTATCAGAAAAGCGAGAAGCAGGAATTTGCCTATCCTTCTGGTCAGCTTTTCTTTATCCAGGAAGAGATACGTGAAGGCAAGGATTATGACAAATACACCGCAATACAGATTGACACCGCCGTCAAAAGTCTGCATCTTGATAGGATCCGTCAGGATCAGATGAGCCTTCAGTATTTCCTTTATATTCTGATACCAGGTCCATTTAGGAAGCTCCATCTTACCTGCCGCGGTCTGCATTATGCCCTTATACGCGCATATCAGAGAAACAGCCGTCATGCCTGCCGCAAGCAGTGAATAACCTGCAAATCTAAACCCATGCACGAAGAACTTCTTCACTCCTCCATGAGACTCGGTAAAGAACCAGAGTACCATGAATACGCAGATCATGAAGGCAATATAATAGTTGCACCACAGGCAGTATGCAAGTGAGATGCAGTAGAGCTTCGGATCATTATCGTCCATAAGCCTTTCGAAGCCGAGTATGATGAGCGGAAGAACCATGATGCAGTCCAGCCACATTACATTCCACATGTATCCGAGCATATAATTGTTCAGACCATAAGCCACTCCGAACGCTGTGATGAGTGTTGTATTTTTCACACCGCCCTTATGTCTCGAAAGATAGTAGCCGAAGGTTCCCGAAGATATAACTATTTTTAAAACTGTGAGTATTGAGATAAATGCCGGAATACCGCTTTTACTTACAAAAACCACGAGAAGATTCAGTGGGCATGCAAGATAATAGAAGAAGAGGGACTGGAAATTAACTCCCATTCCGACCTTCCAGGTATAAAACATGCTTCCGTGATCCAGAAGCTTTGACTTGTAATCAGCAAAGAAAGGAACATACTGATGCATACTGTCAACCATGGTGTATGAATGACCTCCGAAAGGTCCGACATGCGCTATGGCCATTGTTATCAGCATAAATACAAGTGTTATAAGCATTGCAAGGATGATCGACCAGTTCTCGACGATACGATCAATCCAGTCTTTCTCGCTCTGCTTGAATACAAACATTTTACTGAAAATATAATTAAGTATGATAACCAGAAACTGTACAAATATCTTGGAAGGAAGCTCGCCGAGCCTGAGGCTGTCGCAGAGGAAAGCAAAGCCAAGGATCTCAACCAGCATGGAGAAGATTCTTGCGCCTACAAATCTTATAACCTCCTGAACAACTCCCTGCACACTATTCTGCTTGAAGTTAAATACGAAAAACTTTGCTGCGAAATAAGCAAAGCAGATCGCACAGCAAATCGCTATAAGATTACAGACATTTCTGTCAAGCCCCGTAAGAGTTCTGAGAATGAAGAAGGTGATGATATTTACACAGGTGGTACAGCCGCCTGCAAAGAGATATCTCACTTTTTCATCTTTAAACAGTTTTTTGATCATCGTTATCATACTTTTAACCTACTTTTTGTTTATTGTTTATCTGTACGCCTCGCAAACCGGCATGTACCTTTCAGGCACATGCCGGTCTGCTCGGCTGTCTGTGAAATCAATTATTATCTAAACTTCGATAGTAAATATATAACCGGTGAATTCCAGTAAATGGTTATTTCATTTAATGAGAATGCCTGCTCGTTATCTGCGTAGCATCTTGCAGGGGCTGACTTGTATAGAACAGCCTTTGCATAGGAATCCTCGAGGTTTGCGTTAGGTCCGCCTGCAACCGCACCAGGAATAGGTTTGCCGATAACCTGTGAAGGTCTGTGATGCAGGTGCTGAGGTGAGCATGAACCATAACCTGTTACAAAGCAGTATCCGAGTGAATTGTAACCGAAGATATAATCCATCTGGTGCTTTGCAAGGACGATGTACTGTTCAGCCTTTGCCTCGTCATCCGTAAGCTTTGCAGCGAAGAGGAGGATCATACCGTTATTTGCCATAACCATGTTACTACCCCATACATAGTTGCCGCTTACTGCCATGAAATAATTACTTTTTTCTGATTTCTTAACAATATCGTCAGCCTTTGCAAAAAGAGCTGCATTTGTGAGTTCAAGTATATCCTCAACTCCTGTAGGATCAGCCTGGGCAAGTGAGTAATAAGCATAAGTAACGATATCAGCCCAGCCAACACCATCTTTCATGTAATCCTTATAGTAATCATGAACTGCCTGTCTGTATACTTCTTCATTTGTAGCTCTGTAGAGAGAAACCGCTGCCCAGAACTGCTCATCGAAAACACTGTTGTCGCCGTATTCACCGGTAACGATATCTTCAGGGTTTGAGTAGCCTATGTGCTTCTCACCGTCATCAATATAAGTCCATGCCTTCTTAGCTGCTTCAAGACATTTATCTGCAAATTCCTTATCAAATTCACCGTAGATTCTGTATGCATCACACATTACAGCTGCGAAATCTCCTGTAGCTGCGTACGAGATAGGAGCAAGTACAAGCGGATCCTTCTCGTCAACTGCAAGCACTGTCTCAGGGAAGTTGAGGCATGTAACCTTGTGATATACACCTCCTGTTGCTTCATCCTGCATTTTGAGCATCCATTCAAGCTCATAACGTGCCTCATCGAGAACGTCCGGAACACCGTTTCCACTTTCAGGAATACCGAAATCATCTCTAAGTTCACCATTATCTTCATATGCAAGAAGAAGGTCTTCAACTGCCTTGGCACCTGCAACAACGTAACGTCCATAGTCACCGGCATCATGCCAGCCACCGCTGACATCCTTCTGCTCGGTTCCACCGTATACAGTTGCTATTTCTGTATGACATGCCTCATGAGCAAAATCACCTGCTATATTTTTATCAAGCTCGCAGCCGCATCTTTGAAGGTAGAGCATACGTACAACCGCACCGTAAACATCGTCATAAACATCGTCTGCGATAGTGAAGTTATAGGTTCTGTTGTTGCCTGACTCGATATAATATGTGCCCGGCTCAGTAACTGATGAAAAATCACCACGTCTCAGCCAGTTTCTTGTATCTCTGTCATCTGCAGGCTCGCCAAACTTACCTTCGTAAACAACCTCGTCTGTCTCCGCATTCTTAACGTAGAATGTATTTATTACTTTGGAAGAGATTGTAACAGACTTCACATCATCAGGTTTGTAACCAATCTGAGATGTATTCATTCTCGGAGGTTCAGGAAGCGGCTCGATCTCCTGAGCATTTGAAGCATCCTTAACAACAATCTTTATATTATCAAAATAGATATTGTGGTTGCCCGGATCGCTGTCCATATTGTCCATTAATCCCATGTTATATACAAGTCTCGGTGCAGGATCCGAGTCTTCCTTCATCTCAAAATCAACTGTGAACGTCTTGGTCTCAGTTCCGACTTCGATGTAATCACCTGCATAAGCGTGATAATCTCCGCCGTTCATCTGAAGTCTCCACTCGATCTTACGGTCGATATCGCTCCTTACGTCAAACGAATATGTATATACACAGCCCTCGCTGAGCGAAAAACCGTCCAAATAGATCTGGTTAGCATAATCCTTACCACCGCATCTTGATACACTTACAACCAACTCCTTATCCTTAGCCGAAAGGCTGAAGGAACCACCATTTACATAGGTTATGAAACCATCCTCCTTATTGTCGTCAAAATCGACATTGACTATTTCCATACCATCCTCGAGCTTAACAACATCGACAACGTCATAATAAGGCGAATCATCCTCAAGAACAACTTCCTCACTCGGAGCCTCGGTCGTAGCGGTAGTATCGTCCGTACTTCCTTCCGTAGTGTCGCCCGTATCATTTGTAGTCTCAGTGACTGCGGTGGTTGTTTCCTTGTCCTTCTTGTCGCTGTCCTTACCGCAGGCCGCCATAGAAAGCGTCATTGCAGCCGCCAGTGTTACAGCAGCTATTTTCTTAAATCTTCTCATGCTTACCCTCCACGCTTTATTTCTTCACATTTTAATTGCACGTTTTATTTGATCAGCACGATATTCACTTTCTGTCGTTGACAGCCCATATGAATATACGTACGTCATCATGATTATTATGGTTTTTTATTTAAATTTCTTCGGAAATATACCGCACAACATCCGCAAGCTCCATACTGCCTCCGAATATCGAGAGCGCACTTCCGATGGTAACATCAAGTCTGTCACGGCCAAGTTCCTTTAGTTTCTTTAGGTCCTCGAAAGAACCGACTCCCCCGGCATAGGTTACGGGAATCCTGCCCCAGCCTCCGAGAAGCGTTGCAACGTCCTCCTCGATACCTCTTGCCTTTCCTTCCACATCAACTGCATGTATCAGAAACTCCGATGCATATTCACTGAACATATCCAGCGTTTCAATGGTGAGCGGAACATCCGTGTATTTCTGCCAGCGGTCGGTGACGATGAAATAATCGCCACGTGCCTCTGTTTCACCGATCAGCTTCGAATAGGATCTGCCTGCTTCGTTCTCATCGGTTTTTCCTGCCGGATCATGACGTCTCCGGCACGACAGATCGAGCACCAGCCTCTCCTTGCCTACAGCGCTTCTGAGCTTCTCCAGCCTCTTCATATCCACACGTCCGTTCTTAAATACATACGAGGTCACGATCACGTGTGTTGCGCCCATATCGAGGAAGCTTTCGGCATTCTCGGCAGTGATACCGCCGCCTATCATAAGTCCTCCGGGATATGCGGAAAATGCAAGTTTAGCCTGCTCAATATCCTTCTTATACTCCTTGGTTCCCGCAGGGTTCAGAAGTATGATATGACCGCCCGGAAGATTCAGCTTCCGGTACATTTCTCCGAAGAAGGAACCATCCTGATCCGAGACGAAGTTTTCACTTACAGTTCCGGCATCCCGAAGCGATCCGCCGACGATCTGTTTAACTTTTCCGTTATGAATATCTATACATGGTCTGAATTTCATATTTGCCTCATCCTCATCAGTCGTCCATGAATCCGACCCGTTTCATGTCGATCAAGCCATAATAGAATTATACTTCGGTTACGTCTTCAAGCGTAAACGTTCTGAGCGTATCAGCGTTGACATCCTTCAGACTTACGATACGTGTAGCCTGACGTGAGATGCAGCGCTCCATATAGTTACGAACTTCTCTCGCATTTGCGAAGTTCTCCTCATGGCTTTCCGCCCTGCGCTCAAGATATTCTTTAACATATTTCTTAGCCTTATTGTCCGGCTCGTATTCCTGCTTCTTGCACATTGAAAGGAATATCTGATACAGCTCAGCGCCGGTATAATCCTTGAAGAAGATGTATTTGTTGAATCTTGACTCAAGTCCCGGATTGGAGTTAATGAACTCCTCCATCAGCTCTGTATATCCGGCAACTATTACTATCAGGTCGTCACGGTCGTCCTCCATCCTCTTGAGAAGAGTATCAACCGCCTCCTGACCGAAGTCCTTGCCGTCCTTATGAGCGGTGAGCGTATATGCCTCATCAATAAAGAGGACGCCGCCCAGCGCACTGTCAATGACCTCAGAGGTCTTGATCGCGGTCTGACCGATGTAGCCCACAACAAGATTTGAACGGTCAACCTCAACCAGCTGACCGGTTCTTACAACGCCCAGCTTATGATAGATCTTCGCAAGAAGTCTCGCCACGGTAGTCTTACCGGTACCCGGATTACCCGAAAATACAAGATGAAGCGACAGTTCAGGCTGCTTCATATCGTGCTCCTCACGAAGCTTTTTGACCTTTACGAGGTTGATGAGATTGGTAAGATCCTGCTTAACAGCCTCGAGACCGACAAGATCATTCAGCTGCTCCATCAGATCCTCAAGAGTCGTATCATCCTCCGGCTGACTGATCTTAACATCATCCTTCTTCTTAGGTGAATCATCCAGCTTCTTTGCCAGATCACTCTGCGGCTTCGGAGTGATGATCTCACCCGGCTTCCCTGAATTGTACAGACCGTACTGTGTTATATAATTTACAAGTGTAAGTGAATAATTCGAAAGATTCGCGAGTTTTGTGACCGAAGACTTCTTAGCGATATATTCGCGTCCGAGTTCACTGAAAGTCTCAACAATAAAACGTGATACGGTAAGTCCCTTCATGGTTCTTCTCATGCCGCCGTCCAGCTCGGCTTTAACGAAATAAGTGAGAGATCTCGGAACCGTATTTATGAAATCATTTTTCATACAGTAATCATAACGAAGCGATATAAACTGCTCCTTGGTAAGAGGCATATTGAAATGCTGGGTTATGAAAACGATCTCCTCTGTAGGGTTTCCGTCAATCTCATACAGAAAGCATATCAGCTTTATAAAATCGAATTTCAGCATATCGCGGAGCGTCATGTCTGTATCGGCAAGATAGCCCCTGTTTGTAATGGTATCCGAATATTTAAATGCTTCCTGAAGCGTAAGCTTGAGTGTTGCGTCAGACATTTTTCTTCCTTTCCCAGGAGAATGTTAATCCTGATCAATTATCTTCCCAAATTAAGCCAAAATATATAATACCATAAAACCCGTGCTATTGCACGAAATAAAATCAAGCCGATATATAAAATGCAGCAACCTCAGGATAAAACGGTAAATTAAATATTGCATTATGTAAACTGTTGGGGTATATTAAAAATGTAGTTATTATTAGGGATAACCCCGAAGGTTAAGAAAAGGGAGGTTTTTATGAAAAAGTGTATCGCTGAATTTATCGGAACTTTTACACTGGTCCTTATCGGATGCGGAACTGCCATGCTTACCGGCTGTGAAGCCTGGGGTGGCTATATGCTCACTGCATTTGCTTTCGGACTTACCATCGTAGGTATGGCATATGCCGTAGGAAACATCTCCGGCTGCCACATTAACCCTGCTGTTTCACTGGGCTGCTTACTCAGTGGCAGAATGTCAGGCAAGGAATTTATTTCTTATGTTATTGCACAGTGTCTCGGAGCTTTTGGTGGCGCAGAGGTTCTGTCACTTATCTTCCATATGAGTGATAAGCCTGATCTTACAGGTGGCTATGGATCAAACGGTCTTGGCGGTGTTAATGATAATATCGGAGCAGGACTCATCGTTGAGGTTATTCTCACATTTATCTTCGTATTTGTTATTCTTGGTGTTACATCTCCAAAGCAGTCACATGGCTCATTTGGCGGCGTAGTTATTGGTTTCACACTCGTGCTGGTTCATATCCTCGGCATCGGCTTTACAGGAACATCTGTAAACCCTGCAAGAAGCCTTGGCCCTGCAATCACAGCAGCAATCGGCGGAAATTCGTCACCACTTGAGGATGTATGGGTATTTATCGTAGCTCCACTCGTTGGTGCAGCACTCGCAGCCTTTATTTATAAGGTTCTTGAAAGCGACGATAGTAAGAAATAGACAAAAATAATAAATAGTCTTTGTTGTATGATGAAAAAAGTGTGAGGCACAGCTTCATGCTTTTTTTCTGTTGATTCTTTCTTATTTCTCCCTTGCAGATACCATGCGTGGGTGCTATCATGAGCGTAACATAGCTTTGGTGTGATTGTTTTTTAGTTATGGAAAGGTGTGATTTTATGAAAGATAAAAAAACCGGAAAGAAAATAACCTGCGGTGTTGCTGCTGCTCTTCTTATAGGAAGCATGGCATTTTCTCTCAGCGGCTGCGGCGGCGACAACAAGAAAACTCCCGAGGAGGCCGCTCTTCAGAACGGACTCAATCTTGAGGACAAGGCTCGTGAAAATATGAGCGAGTACAACAGCACCTTCAAGGATGCTGATGATATGATGACCATAGAATAGAAAGAAGGAAGTTATAATGGATAAACTGGAGGTTCTGCGTGAGCTTGCCATAATAATCATATTTGCAAAAGCCTTTGGTCTTCTCGCAAGAAAGGTCAAAGCACCACAAGTGGCCGGTGAGATCATCGCCGGTCTTCTTATCGGCCCGAGTGTTCTGGGACTGGTCGCTGCATCGGATTTTCTCTCTGCTTTTGCGGAGATAGGCGTAATCCTTCTGATGTTTACAGCCGGACTGGAAACCGATCTTACAGAGCTTAAGAAAACCGGTATCAAAGCGACCATCATCGCCTGCGCCGGTGTATTTGTTCCTCTGATTTTAGGAACGCTTCTGTATTTTGCCTTTTACGGACCACAGTCGATCGGTACCGAAGGCTTCTTCAAAGCTGTATTTATCGGAACGATCCTTACTGCGACATCGGTTAGTATTACTGTTCAGACTCTTCGTGAGCTCGGAAAGCTTTCGAACGAGGTCGGTCAGACCATCATGAGTGCAGCTATCATCGATGATGTTATCGGTATCATTGTCCTGACCGTCGTTATCGGACTGAAGAATCCTGAGAGCAAGACCGGAACCGTTGTGCTTTATACCGCTCTCTTCTTCGTTTTCGCAATCGTAGTCGGTATCATAGTTTACAAGCTTTTCAAGCTTTACGACAGCAAATACCCTCACACAAGACGTATACCGATCCTCGGACTCGCGCTTGCTTTCGGACTTTCTTATATCGCTCAGAAATATTTTGAAGTTGCGGACATCACCGGTGCCTACATCGCCGGCGTCATCCTCTGCCAGCTCAGGGATTCGGAATATATCTCCGAAAAGATGGATATCAATTCATACATGATCTTCGGTCCCGTTTTCTTCTGCAGTATCGGACTTCAGACGGATATAAAAAATATAGATACGACAATCATAGTTTTCTCACTCTGTTTCGTTGCTGTCGGTCTTCTGTCGAAGATCATCGGCTGCGGTCTTGCATCAAGGCTTTGCGGTTATCGCGGACATGATACACTCAAGATCGGAGTCGGAATGATGACACGAGGCGAGGTTGCGCTTATCGTCGCTCAGCGAGGACTCTCCGTCGGAATGCTGGATCACCGGTATTTCACAGCGGTAATCCTGCTGATCATCGTAAGCTCGATCATAACGCCGCTGTTACTGAAATATCTGTATTCGAAGGACAAGGTCCCAGACACCGATTAATCCGATGGTATAATGATCAAAATCATATACAGCTATATTATTATCACTTAATACATCAAAGAGCCCGGTATCCAGCCGGGTTCTTTTTGTTTTGTAAAGAAAAAAAGTAAAATCTTTATTTGTTTTCAGTTTCGTTTCAGTTT
>DOVL01000297.1 GCA_003520105.1 Lachnospiraceae bacterium
GAAATGGGTGCCCTTCAGGAGAGAATCACATCTACGAAGCATGGTTCAATCACATCTGTACAGGCTGTTTACGTACCTGCGGATGACCTTACGGACCCGGCTCCTGCTACTACATTTGCACATCTGGACGCTACAACGGTTCTTTCAAGATCTATCGTTGAGCTGGGTATTTATCCGGCCGTTGATCCTCTTGAATCAACCTCACGTATCCTTGATCCGAGAGTAGTCGGCGAGGAGCATTACAAGGTTGCCAGAGGAGTGCAGGAAACACTTCAGAAATACAAAGAGCTTCAGGATATCATAGTTATCCTCGGTATGGACGAGCTTTCCGAGCAGGATAAGCTTACCGTTGCAAGAGCAAGAAGGATCCAGAGATTCCTCTCTCAGCCGTTCCACGTTGCTGAGCAGTTCACAGGACTTCCTGGTACTTATGTTCCTGTTATTGAGACAATCAGAGGCTTCAAGGAAATCCTTGACGGCCTTCATGATGACATTCCGGAGAGCTATTTCCTGAATGCCGGAACTATTGATGATGTAGTTGAGAGATATAAGAATAAGCAGTAAGAATACGATTACGATCAATCTGCTGATAGATAATGAGTTATCGGAAAGGCGATACCCGTTGTCGGCTCGATAGTATGCGAGATTGTGTAATGATAGATTGATGAGGAAATATAGACATGGCAGACAACGCAGCTAGAATGCAATTGAAGATAATCACTCCCGAGAAGGAGTTCTATAACGGTGAGGCGGAATTTGTTGAATTTACGACGGTTGAAGGTGATATCGGCGTATATCCGAGACACGTTCCGACTACGGTTGTTATTGCTCCGGGAGTGCTGAAGATTCATAACAAGAAGCAGGTTCGTGAGGCTGCCCTTCATTCAGGCTTCGCTGAAATACTCGGCGACAGGATCACCATCCTTGCTGAGGCAGTTGAGTGGCCTGAGGATATCGATAAGAATCGTGCCGAGGCTGCCAAGATAAGAGCCGAGCGTAAGATAGAGGATAACGCCGGTGATATCGGCAAGGCTGAGCTCGCCCTCAAGAGATCTGTACTTCGTATCAGAATGGCTGACAAAAATAAGTAATACGTAAAATTACCGATTCGGAAATTAATTAACATCACGAGGAGTGTGGGTTATGGTTCACACTCCTCGTTTTTGTATATTGTGAAACTTCTTCAATTCAAACGTCATCTCGGTGGATTTTATGATTGAATTTGTATTTTTTAATAATCGTTTAAAGATTTATGGAAAAAGGTATGATATTATATGATTGCGAGTGATGTGTACCGGTACGTCGAATGATGTATGAACACGCTTACATGGTGAAAATGTATTTATAAGGCAGATTTATATCTGCGGAGGGAGTTATGAAGCGCGAAACTATTTTAAATATCAGATATGGTATGCAGACCTATTCCTACACTCTTGAGGAATATCTGGAGGAAGGGAAGAGCGAGGTCACGATCGGGCGCGGGATGGACTGCGACATCGTGATCAGAAATATGAGAGTTGCCGAGAAACACGGTGTATTTTTCCTGGGTCAGGACGGATGGGTTTACAGGGATCTCGGCAGTGATGTCGGGAGCTCGATGAATGGCCAAAGAATCAAGTATGTTAAGATTTTTAATGGCTCGACGATCGCCCTTGAGGGAATGCCTACACCGGACACTCTCTATATAGATATAACGATCAAGAATGACGGACTTCCAACGGTTCCGGGCATGCGTTCAGTGAATGATCTGAACAATAGTCCGACTCCGATGGGTTACTTTGGCGGTGCATCAAGCGGTTATGCTGCTACACCGGCAGGGCGTTACGGCGGTGCTTCTGCAAATCAGCATGGCAGCGGACCGGCTATGAATTATGGAAATGATCCGGGAGCCGGAAATTTAAGAGCAGGAGCTGCGGGCGGTACAGGCTGGAATTCTGACGAACGAAGCAGTACCGGACGTATGGAAAGCAGTCTCAAGGGACTGAATGCCTTCGGGCTGGGCGCGGCGATGGCGTGGTCGATCATAGGCGTTGTATATCTGATCAATTTCTTCAGAACGATATCAGTACTTGACAGCGTAAACATCTTCTGTAATTTCAGTAACGGAATCATGATCGTTGCGATGTTTGTAATGTACTTGATAACGGTTGCCGGAACGGTTCTGCTTCCGATAGCACTCTTTACGTATAGAAAGAAGAGTATGTTCCTTGGTTCAGAGATGGTTGCTGCGGGATTTACAGGAATGATCGTAGCGGATTTCCTTCTTCTGATGATCACCCTCGGAAGCCTGTTCTGGTATCTCTTCGATAATTTATATTCGATACTGATGCTTGTTGTAATCGCATTTAACCTTGCGTCACTGATCAGCCTGGCTATGCTCTTCAAGAAAAATGCAAATATGGAGAAGGTCGGTACGAAATGGTACAGACCGATCATATATTTCGCATTGTCGTGGGTTATGGTATTTGTAGCGATCGGCGCTGCATCGAGTGAGGCGGGCAGCCTCTACGGAGCATCGCTCAACCTGACAGATTCGCTTCCGATGGACAATATCTGGATGAATATTGCATGGTTTGCGGCAGTAATTCTGTCATGTGTTTATATTCATGTTGACGAAGACCCGCGACTCGCACAGAAATTTGAGGTTAAGGCGAGATATTAGATAAAAGCTAAACATCATATGTGAACAAGAAAAGACGGATGTTCTCCGTCTTTTTTTGTGTAGATGATGAGCCAAGTGTCATCATGCATGGTAACACGCAGATGATGGACTCAAAACTCAGAATTAAACAAAAAAGGATATAATTATCAGCAAATATGAATAAAATATGAACACAAATTCGAGGGATGTACAAAATGCACAATAAAGATTGTACAATTTTTTGCGCATATTTCCTATATTTTTCCTTGAAATACAGAAAAATAGCATATATAATGTGAACGAAATGTTAACAAACTATAAATAAAAACAAGACATATTTGTTAATTATTTGTTCATAGAGGCCATTCATCTACACTTCGAGGAGGTATATATGGAAAAGGGAGAACAAAAACGGAAGAATAAAGGTTTTACCTTGGTTGAACTTATAATCGTAATGGCAATAATGACCATTATTGCAACTGCTATAGCATTGGCCGTTATCAGATACATCGAAAAAGGCCGTATAGCAATGGATGTTTATAATGCGGGCCTGATCAAGGATGCCCTTAATGTTTATCCTTTCCCAAGTGATTTCCAGGGCAGAGTTGTTAATTATACAGACCCTGAAACAGGCGAAACCGAAAGCTATAAAAGAGGCTGGGTTTATGTTGATAAAGACGAGATCAGATGTTCAGATCAAAGCTGTGCTATTGCTATGATCCAGGCAGGTCTCGTTCATGTGAGTCCGGAAATGGAGCAGGCTCTTATCGATAACGAGGAGAGTAAAGTCAGATGGTTCCCGAGCGGTCCTGACGGAGATTATGTACGTAGAAGCGGCATAGATGAATATGTATTTAAGAATTCACTGACTGTTAAGGCCAAGACCACCTGGAATACATATCAGCTGGATGTTTATGTTGATGGTGACGGAGAAATTCATCTCGGCGGAAGTGCTTCAAATGCCATAAGAGTTGGCGGACATGCCAAGGATAGCAAAACAGCAAGACTTTTCTCATCAAAGGTTGGACTTGAAGGCGCCTGGGATACACCGATCGGCGAGCAGTACAACGGAAACTAAATCATGAAACGTTATATCAGAGCGATGTATGTATAATATGCGTATGTTGCTCTGATTTTTATTTGGTACATTGTTTTGTACAGTAAGCTTGTGCGCATAAATATGGGGGAATACGATCTTTTATGTGATTGAACGATGTGGTATACTGGATTCATATTTGAACTGATGAGGAAGGGTCTCATGAATAAAATAATTGATGAAATCTTGTCCGGTTCGAGAACGGCCTTTATCGATGCTGCCAACAAATCCAGCGCAGCGTACAAACCGGAATTCATATCAAATGATCATAAGAATGGTGTAAAGGTGTTGACATCTATCGAGGATGAACTTCGAAAATGTGACTCCTTTACTTTTAGCGTTGCCTTTATCACGCTTGGCGGCATCACGCCTCTGCTTCAGACCTTGCAGGAGCTGGAGAATAAAGGTATTCCGGGGCGTATTCTGACGACGGATTATAATATGTTCACCGACCCTAAGGCGCTCGATAAGCTTGCCGGTTTTAGTAATATCGAGCTTCGCATGTACCATGTGCAGTCGTCTGAAAATATAGGTTTTCACACAAAAGGCTACATTTTTAGAAAAGATGAAACATATACCTTCATCATAGGCAGTGCGAATATGACCGAAAGGGCTCTCGCTGTAAACAAAGAATGGAATACGAAGCTTATTTCCACCGAAGATGGCGAGATGTATAAGAATATCACATCTGAGTTTGAAAAGCTTTGGAATGACAGTGAGCATACAAGCGCCTACGATGATTGTATAGAGAATTATCGGACGAGTTTTGAGGTTATCAATAAGCAGAAGAAGATTGCTCTTGAATATGCAAAATCCATGGCAGAGAAGGAGATGGAAGAAGCAGGAAACAGCCCGATTTCTCTCGAACAATATCGCCTTCGTCCGAATTCGATGCAAATTGATTTTATAAATAATCTCAGAAATTTAGTTGAAACAGGTGAAAATAAAGCGCTTCTTGTAAGCGCTACAGCAACCGGAAAAACCTACGCTTCTGCATTTGGAGTCCGTGATGCAATGGCCGGGAATAAGAGAGTTTTATTCCTGGTGCACAGGGAACAGATAGCCAAGCAGGCTATGAAATCGTATAAAAATGTATTTGGCAGAACAAGAAGATTTGGACTGCTTTCCGGTAATAGTAAGAATACGGATGCGGACTTCCTTTTTGCAACTATGCAGATGATGTCGAAGGAAGAGGTCATGAACAGTTTCGCAAAGGACAGTTTCCAGACCATAATCGTTGATGAGGCGCATAGAGTAGGTGCTATGAGTTATCAGAAGATTATGGATTATT
>DOVL01000094.1 GCA_003520105.1 Lachnospiraceae bacterium
GGATGTATTCATCTTGCCGAGCTTCGAATGATTCTCCATATAGCTGTCGTATGCTTCCTTTACATCCGCTTTCAGCTGTGCAAGCTCCTTGCTTGAAGAATCAAGTATTTCTATATGCTTCTCCTCATGAAGAAGTGTTGTCTGCTCATGCTGAGCATGAAGGTTTATAAGTGTCTCAGCCAGCTCCTTGATCTGCTTTGCGGTTACCGTCTCACCGTTGATACGGTTGATAGTACGGTCATTTGAAAGCTTTCTGGAGATTGTTAATATTCCATCCTCTGATGATACTATAAAATCTGAAATATCATCCTCACTCTTCTCCCTGGATGAATTCTTATCAAGATTCTTTATAATATCCTGAATATTAAATGTAAGCTCAACGAGTCCTTCCTTCTCAGGGTCACGAAGCAGTTCCCTGCTGAACTTTCCTCCGAGTCCGATACCGATTGAGCCGATGATGATCGACTTTCCGGCTCCGGTTTCACCGGTCAGAATGTTCAGACCTTTTTCAAAATCAATATCCAGCTCATCAATAAGAGCCAGGTTCTTTATGTGCAAATTGATCAGCATATTTTCACTCCCATACCTCATCCGCACTGGAAATATCTTGTTTGTTTTTCTCAGTGCATATATACCCCTTCGTTCGTAGCTGTCGAATACGAACTCACGGGTATATATGCACTTGTAATATAATTCAAGCCTACACAAGTTTCCTGCGGATGGCCTTGATTACGCTATCGGTATATGTGTGCGATCTGACGGCGAGGAAGATAGTATCATCGCCGGCAATACAACCGATCAGTCCTTCTACTTCCATATTGTCCAGGGCTGCTGCCACAGCCATGGCTACTCCGGAAACAGTTTTGATAACAATAAGATTCTCTGCCGGTTCTATGGAAAGTATTCCCGACCTGAGAACCGATTTATAAGAATCGCTGCTGATGGCAGAATTCTCATTTCTGACTGTATAACGCTGGCCTCTTCCCGGAAGATTCTCCTTCTTCAGACCAAGCGCACGGATATCTCTGGAAACTGTAGCCTGAGTAACATCAAAACCGTATTTACCCAGCTCGTCCTTCAGTTCCTCCTGAGTCTCGATATCCTTCATTCCGATTATTTCAATTATCTTCTTCTGTCTTGAATTCTTCATATCTGTCTCCTGTTTACAGATTCATAAACCAAAACCGATAAAATATCCTGCATAATAAGTGTTAAGCTAGCTGCCGAGCTTGCTTCTCAGGACATCATAGAAATTTCTGTCGGAAACGGAAATAAATTTGACCGTCTCATCCATAACACTGATGTCGCATTTGCAGGATTCCGTCATGCTGACGTCCTTGTAGCCATCATAGGAAACAAGTGCGCTGCTGCCTTCATTCTTACTCTTCTCCACAACCTCGATACTGATCCGGTCAGTATCGGCAAATACAAAGCTCTTACCTGTAAGAGAATGTGGCGCAATCGGTGTAAGAATGATATTTCTGGCCATCGGAGAAACAAGGGGTCCGCCTGCCGAAAGGTTGTAAGCAGTTGAACCGGTAGGGGTTGAGATTATCACTCCGTCGGCCTTATATGTTTCAAAGAATTGTCCGTTCACAAATATGTTCAGCATGATTATTCGAAGCTTACCATCTCTGTAAATGACAATATCATTGATAGCTGTGTAACTGTTTTCTTCAATATCTGAGGATGAATTGTCTGCACTCTCAGAACGTTCTTTATCGTCTGAATTCTGATCAGCCTCTGTTATTTTGCTGTCCATACGGGAGATACTTCCTTTAAGGACCATCTTTTCGAGCATTTTATAATCGCCTGACATAAGACGATCGATCAGCTCCCCTGCTCGGGAAAAATCCGTCTCGGCCAGGAAGCCTACCGTTCCGAGGTTGATTCCTGTAAGCGGAAGCTTGTATTTTGAAGTCGTATGGGCTGCGCGGAGCATGGTTCCGTCGCCGCCGAGAACGATCACTGCTTCCTTATCTTCGATGAGATCAGGTCTGACGCTTCCGCCCTTTGTATCCTGGTCACCACTGGCCACGCTGACTGTTCCGCCCTTCTCGCGGATGATATCGGCGATGCGGTTGGTGAGTGTGCGGTCGCTGTCTTTAATACTATTTACATATATCAGAAATTTTGTTAGTTTTTTCATTTCTATTTCCCCGTACGGATTCAGTAGCAAAACCAAATACAATAAATCAAGAAAGCATTATTCTATACTTCACTTTTATCGAGTACTTCATGGCTCGTTTCAACAACCTTGTTAACTACTTCATCATTTATTTGTGAATTGCCTTGAATGTTGGATTTGCGGAGGTGGAGGAGGTATTCGATGTTGCCTTCGGGCCCTTTGACCGGTGAAAAGTCAAGGTCCAGCGTTTGAAAACCATTCTGCACGGCGAAGCTTATGACCTCTTTGATAACATCCCTGTGGACTGATTTATCACGTACAACACCCTTCTTACCTACCTTTTCACGGCCCGCTTCAAACTGTGGTTTGATGAGGCAGACGATCTCTCCTTCATCCTTAAGGAGTTCTCTAACCGGAACAAGCACCTTGGTCAGGGAAATAAAGGAAACATCTATCGAAGCAAAATCAAGCACATCACCTATATCTTCGGGAGTGACGTATCTGATATTTGTCTTCTCCATACATACAACACGCTCATCCTGTCTCAGCTTCCAAGCCAGCTGTCCATATCCAACATCAACAGAATAAACCTTAACTGCACCGCACTGGAGCATGCAGTCTGTAAAACCTCC
>DOVL01000206.1 GCA_003520105.1 Lachnospiraceae bacterium
GCTCCTCTTTCATCACGGTCACCCTTCCACCTGTCGGGAAGAGATATGTTGGTATAAAAGCTTACGATACTATCCGACTTAATCTCCTTTGGTGCATTCGGATCCGCTTTGTCAGTTATGGTTCCGCCCTCCACGGGTTCATCGGTTGCCCCGGGGGTCTCTGGCGTTTCAGATGAGGTGCACGCGCAGAGAACGGAGGATGCAAGCACAAGGGATATAATCGCTATCGTTGTCAGTCCGGGTATATGATTTTTAGTTAATGGTTTCTTCATATGAATGTTTTCCTTTTCATTCTCGTGTCAAACATTTGACACCGGATATCTGGGGAATTGTCCCAACAACTGCGGAACAAATTTTTCAATCACTGCATGTTCACAGTGACAGGCATTTATGGTTATATATGGAGTTATCACAATTGGTGCTTACTTAACAGTTTAGACAGGCACCTATGGTCCTTGGTTCATAGACCGCAAGTGTATTTCAAAATATCAGCCGGTGTATCGGCAATGTAAGTGGCTCCGGCTTCTTTTATCTCCTCATAAGTTCCATAGCCGTATGCCGCACCGATAGAATCGATCCCGACAGTTACAGCAGCATCTATATCATAACGTGTATCTCCGATCATGATAAATTGAGAAATATCAGTCTGTCCTGATGCTTCTATCGCTTTTTCTATAAGTGAAGCTTTACTGGAATCTTTCTTTTCCCTTGTTGCTCCGATGATACAATCAAAATAATCCTTTATCCCAACATGCGAAAGAACCTTCTCTGCCATATCTGTGGGTTTTGCTGTTACGACCATGAGCCTTATATCATTATCCTTCAGGTTTTTGAGTACGTTGGTTATACCATCATAAAGAGGCGCTTCGGTTAATGTCTCTGACTCGTATTTTTCTCTGAAGAGTTTTACTCCGAGCTCTGCATCTTTATCATTCAGTCCGTAAAATTCACGAAAAGAAACATATACAGGTGGTCCTATAAAACGCAGAAGCTTAATAAGTTTTAAAAAATTTGTGACCTGATCACAATTGAATCTGTGTATAAGGATAGAACAGTAAAAAAATCAAAAAAAGGAGACCAACAATGAAGAATTATAGAACAAAAACTCTTTGCGTAGGACTTACAACACTTGTCATGTCATCTGCATTACTTATTGGCTGTCAGGGCAATGAAATCCCCTCGATACCCATAGAGACACAGTTGACATCCTCTTCTGCTCAGGCAGATAACACCATAACAGTATCAGCATCCGGCAAAGTCACAGCGGTTCCCGATATGGCTGAAATAACATTTTCCATAACTACTGAAGATAAGGACGTAAAATCTGCCCAAAACAAAAACAGTCAGGATGCCGATAAGGTCATAGATAAGCTGAAGGAGCTTGGAGTGGACGAAAAAAGTATAAAAACCTCCAACTATAACATCTACCCTCAGTATGACTATGATGCCGAAGCAGGAAATCGGATTTCAGGCTATACGGTAGATACCACTCTGACCGTAAGTGATATTAAGATAACGGATGCGGGTAATGTCATATCCCGGTGCGTGGATGCCGGCATTAACAGTATGAATAACATCTCCTACTTCTGCTCCGGTTACGATGATGCTTATAATGAAGCATTAAAGGAAGCTGTTGCCAATGCTGATGTGAAAGCCCAGGCTTTGGCTGAGGCTTCCGGAAAGAAGATCGTTGAGATAAAGAATATCGCAGAAGGATATGAGAATACTTCTCTGCAGTACAGATCCGGGTCCATCATGAAGAATTCCCTGGAAGCAGCTGCAGATGCAGTCATAATGCCCGGAGAATCGGATATTGAAGCAAATGTTACCGTAACCTATATCATGGGATGAGGATCCGAAACCTAGACCCTTTAACATTATATGACTGACCCCGGTGGCAATTAGTTCCAACAGACACAGCAGGCGGTATTGACAAATGCATCAACGATTTGATCCGCACATGATGCATTTGTCAACTCCAAATTGCTTATTTCCATTTATCTACATCTCAAAGATATCTCCAAATCCTGTAGTCTTCAGGATCTCATTAACGCTTTCGTTAACCCCGGTCAATGAAAGACCTTTTGTACTCTTTTTATGCATGATCAGCAAAACACGCAAGCCTGCAGAGGATATGTATTCCAGATTCCTGCAGTCAACAGATACTCCTTCGATAGTCCCTTCCTTCTCGATTTCCTCAAAACACGACAGAATCTCCGGAGCCGTCAGAGTATCTGCTCGCCCTGAAATGCACATGGAAATCTGCCCTCCATCCCGCTGTGCTTTAATTCCGAATTCTTTTCCGGCCTTCTTTTCCGGAACCGATACATCCTCACCGATGGGAGTGATTCTCCAATAAGCACATTGTTTCATAGCTTCCCTGACAGCCCTTTGAAGCTCCGGTTTGTCTTTAATACAGGCTAATTCAGGCATGTAATCCCCAACAAGTACTCTCTCCGCTTTGAGTCCATGGTCTTTAAGAAACGCCAGAGCTTTTTTTAAGCCTGATTCAAATCCATCCTGCACCTTTACAATAAGATCCGAAGCAGCAATTTTCACATCCGACTTTTCCTGGACTCTTTTTTTGGCATTCATCATATCATGCAAAAGCCGATCCCCGTAAATAGCCTTAGTGATCATCACATACTGCAGTCCTGACTCAGGATCTGCGGTGATCCAACAGCCGCCATGCTTTACAAGGAGCCGTCTTATATTGTCGCATAATTCACC
>DOVL01000028.1 GCA_003520105.1 Lachnospiraceae bacterium
TGTCTTCTTATAATTTTATAAATGGCGTTGCCGCAACCTTCAATCCTGAGATCAGGGAGAAGCTGAAGGCGTGGGGCGTTCCTTTTGTTGTGTCGGATGCATTTACCATGAGGCTGGCTGTGGATCAGCAGCATTCGGCTGAGGATGGCTGTGATGCGTTGAAGAAGGCTTTTGAAGCCGGAGTTGATATGTTCCTCGAGGACGGCCGCTATATGAGACCGTTTATGGAGGAGGCTCTGGCGAAAGGAATAATCACTGAGAAATATCTGACAGAGGCGATCATCAACAGAATGACTGTATTTTCGGTACTCGGTCTTATGGCTGAGGATCAAGGTGAAGATGGCTGCACCAAGGCCTTTCCTAAGGATAAATATAATTCTTCGAAGGTTGATACAGCCGAGAACAGAGCCCTCGCAAGAGAGGCTGCTGCGAAGACCGTTGTACTTCTTAAAAATGACGGAATGCTGCCGGTTGATGGTGGTTTGCGGGGAGATGTGAATGAGGAGAATCAGTCGGCTGGCGGAATCTCACAATTCGCCTTCGGACCGTTCGTAAACAGATGTCCGATCGACTGGTATGGTGGACTTTCGAGTCATATAGTAACCTTCACGGAGGGCATGAATATACCGGGCGAAGAGTTGTTCCCGGTTGTTAGATTAATATTATCTGGTGATTCGGATAAAAAAGATAACAATACTGATGTTATTATTGAAAATGGTAGTACAGAGGCTAAAAAAACAGTTGAGAAAAAATACGCCGGCATCCGTGACGGCAAAGTAGTTCCGGTTTCTGCAGATGAGGCAGAACTCTTCAGGATCATGCTCTGGGATGAGTCACGTATAACTATCAGATCGCTTTCAACAGGCAAGCTTCTGACTACTATTTCACCTGATAAGAAGATCAAAAATATAGAAGAGGTTTCGGATACATTTGAACTTTATGCAAACGCCGATGATGCCTTCAGCTGGTTCGCTAATGAAGCATTTCAGCTGTATGACGAGAAGGGCGAAGTAATCCGTTTCACAGCTGATGATGCATTGCATTTCTGGGAGAATGAACAAAGCGTTGCAAAGGATTCTGATAATTGGACTGTAGGAAATACCCTTTTTGATGAGGGTAGTATAAATAATTCTGCGATTATGCTGTGTGGCAGAAAAATCAAGGGCATCATAAACCCTGATGGAAAAATGGCTCTCAGTTTTGAAACAGTAAAGGATGTTGAGACCATACTTAGTGAGACAATCGCACAGAACAATCTGAGTAGTGATACAGATATATTTGCCTGCTTCGGACTTCATCCGATCGTAAATATGAAAGAAGAAAGAGACAGAGAATCAATCGAGCTGCCTCCTTTCCAGAGAGCTGTTCTGCGAAAGCTGAGACAGACATTTAGGAATATCGTACTCGTTCTTATCGGTAACGGACCAATAGCAGTAACGGAAGAAGATGAGGCACCGGAGATCAGAAGTATACTTTGGAGCGCATTTGGCTGTGAGGAGATTGGTAACGGACTTGCGGATGTAATTACGGGTAATGTGAGTCCTGCGGGAAGAACGTCTCAGACATGGTACAGGGACGATAGCCAGCTTGGTGATATCGAGGATTATGATATCCGAAAGACCGGAATGACCTACCTATACATGACCGAAAAACCGCTTTATCGTTTCGGCTACGGACTTTCGTATACGACGTTTGAGAGTGAACTAAACGGAACCAAAACCCGTGTTAAAAACACCGGATCGGTGACATCTGACCATGTTGTTCAGATTTATAAATCGCCTGACGGAGAATATTTCCTCTATGATAACGACCGCGATTGCAGGGATGTAAGCGGAAGAGAGATTCCGACCGGCAGCAGGCTCGTATTTTTTGAACGACTGCATGATATAAGGCCGGGAGAAGAAGTATTCTGCGAATTCGGATAGTTTGCACGGAATGGTATGCGAACATCCAATCTGAACATCCTGTTTCAGGGGCGTTTGCAAATTGAGGGACAAATATTTATCACATTTGTTACAAGTTTATGGTATAATAAATACATATCAAACCAAGGAGGAATCGATGGTCTATGTGTCAATTAGTTGCATTAGATATCAATGGCAGGACGATTAACGTAGCAAGCCTTAAGGTTGCTTACATAAAAAATATCATAGACAATATATCTCGTTGTGAGCTTATTGATAAGGTCGTGTTATTTGGTTCGTCATTAGAAGAGAGATGTACAGAGGATTCCGATATAGATCTGGCAATATTTGGAAGCAGATCAAAGAGTAAGATGTTTGGAAGTAAAAGCTACAAAGAATATATAAAATCTATTACATCATATAGCGGGATTCAGGATTATGATATTTTGTATTTTGATTCAACAAAGAATTATGATCATTCCATTATGAAAGATATAAACAATGGTGCGGTATTATTTGAGAGGGTTGGATGATGGATCTATCAATGGCAATCATAAAATCTGACATAATTATGGCTGAACAGGGCATACATCTATTTAAGGACAGAGGAATAAAAGAGATTAAAAATCAGACAGCATATTTCAGTGAGGATAGATACTCTGGAGAAGTATTATAATGTGACATTGGAATGGTATAATGAAATATATAAAAAGGGTATTCGATAAAACTAACGAGCAGGGAATTGTTATCCCTGCTCGTTTTTGAATCATTATAATATATTTAACTACTCTTTTTATTTCTCTTGATTATGTACATCTGCTCATCAGCCTGCTTCAGAACCTGAGTAATATTGAAATCATCATCGAGGATGGATGTCATATGTCCGCAGCTCGCGGAAACCTTGTAAGGCTTTCCGGAACATTCGTTGTAGCTGCTGAGGTATGCGTCTATCCTCGTTATTATATCCTCGGGATTACATTCACCGAAGATCACGGAGAAAAGCTCGTCACCGCCGAAACGGACGGAGATGCTGTTCTCAGGTGTTGAGGCATCCAGTGCTCTTGCAACCTCTGCGATCGCATTGTCGCCTTCGCCGTGGCCGAATCGGTCGTTAATCGATTTCAGGCCGTCCAGATCGGACATGAAGAGAGTGACCTTCTGCCCTTTGTAGGCAGGGTTGTTTATGATCTTCCTGAAACGGTTCTGGAAACCGATCCTGTTATAGAGACCGGTCAGCGAATCGTGACGGTACATGCGGTCAACCTTGTCCAGAAGCATACGCTGGTACTGGGTGTTGATGTAACCGCCGAAGCCGATCGAAATCGCATTTGTGACGTTCATCGTATTTGAATAATTGGTTATCAGATAATTTCTGTAGTAATAGCAGGCAAAGCCGAAGGATCTGTTCATGAAGACCAGCGAGTTGAAGATGAGCGGATAACCACTCTCCGTAAGCTCGAGAATACGGCTTCTGAACGGCTCGGAAAGAACGTCCTCGGTACTGTCCGGTGTGATATCCGGAATCACGAAGCTTTCCGGCTTATAACGTTCAGGATAGTCGGAATCGTAGATCAGTACAAACTGCTTGGTCTTGCTGAACTCCTCGACACCTGTAAAATAGTTGTCATCACTGAAGAAGCATTCGCGGTCAACGGCCGCAAGGAGCCCTTCTGTCTTGTAGGACTCGAGGTATGAAACCAGCTCGCCCGGATCCTGACTTATCTGCATTGAAGATGTGATCTGCTGAAGCACACGGTTGTCATCGTTGTGCCTTGAGAAGCTCTCTCTGAACCAGTCGCGCAGAATGTAAGGATGCTCTGTGTGCTCAGGACATCCGCAGGATTCGTTCGGTATAAAGGTCGGCATGATCATCTTGTTGTGAACATGACCGTCCGCAACTGTTGCCAGGAAGACATCAGCCGTTGCTTCAGCCATCAGAAGAATATCGCAGGATGCAGTTGTTATCTTAGGTGATGTAAAATATATTTCATCATAGCCGTCAAACCCGGAGATTATCACGTCGCCCGGAACCTTGTAGCCGGCCTCGGTGAACATTTCGGAAACGGTTATGGCCATATTGTCGTTGGCGCAGATTATGGCGTCCGGAAGGACGTCACGCTTAAGAAGGGCAGTGGTTGCTACACGGCATGGATCTGCCCAGAAATATCCATAGCTCAGCATTGACTTGTCGAATTCGATACCGTTTTCAGCGAGAACTCTCTTGAAGATCTCGATACGGTGGTTGGAGAAATCGTTATCCGGCTGACCTGCCATCATGTGAGGTCTCTTCGGTTTGTGATGCTCGATGATGTGGCGGACAACCTGCTCGAAGCCCATTTCATAATCGAAATTAACGCAGGAAACGTTGTCGTAATGACCATCGGAAACAGCCACGGGAACGTTGTAGATATTTGCAAAGCCGATGATCTTCTCTGCAATCTTGTGGCTCTTGATCTTCTCATCCATAATGATGATGCCGCTCATATCCTTGTAAGGGATGAGGTCGAAGATATATTTCTCTGTGGCAACTCTGTCCTCGTCCCAGTAGATATCGGAATTTATGGCGAAAATAAGAAGAGAGTACCCCTCAACCTTGAGGCGCTCATTCAGCCTTTCAATATAACCATGTATCTGTGGATCATACACACGCGAGGTGCACAGAGCCACGAGTTTTTTGTCTGCCATAATAACCCCATCCTCCACGTTATATTATATAGTTATTTGCTTTTTTTGACAATTATTTGTTTTTGTAAATAGTAAAAAATAAGTACATTATTTTGACAGCGTTCGACGTTATGTAAACCAACACGGAAGTTTGACACCCCAAAAACCAGAAAGCCTTATCAGGCTTTAATTTTTTACGCAAATTTTATAATTGTGTATTGCGTATATGCGTATATGGTGGTATAATATAACCACGAGTACAATATTTTGTGAGGTACCATCAATGCGTATTATGAAAAGCAAAGCTAAAGATCCTACTTATCATGTAATTCAGGATGTCAGACGCGGGGGAAAACGAAGTACTGAGATTATTGAGAATCTTGGCAAGGCATCTGAAATATGTTCAAAATACAATGTCGATAATGCTGATGCCTGGGCAAATGAATATATAAATAAACTGAGAACAGATAAGGGTTCCAACACTCATAAAGTTCTGATTCCTTTCCAAACAGACACCGTCATTCCAAAGGATAAACAGAATTCCTTTAACATCGGGTATCTCTTTCTACAGGACATTTATTATAGGCTCGGCTTACCATCTATCTGCAGGAAAATAAAAAATGTCAGTTCTTTTGACTATGACCTTAACTCTATTCTTTCCAGACTCATTTACGGGAGGATTCTTTTTCCCTCTTCAAAACTTTCCTGCTTCGAACAATCAAAGAACTTTATTGAACAGCCAGAGTTTAACCTGCATCAGATTTATAGAGCGCTGACTGTTCTTTCTGACAACTCGGATTATATACAGGCTGAATTATATAAGCATTCAAAGAAACTCATAAAAAGAAATACGGGTGTACTCTTCTATGACTGTACCAACTTCTTTTTTGAAATGGAAAAGGAATCCGGATTAAAACAATACGGTCCCAGTAAAGAACATAGACCTAACCCTATAGTACAGATGGGATTATTCATGGATAAATCAGGCATCCCGCTCGCTTTCTGTATCAATCCGGGAAACCAGAATGAGCAGCTATCACTAAAGCCACTTGAAATGCAGATAATGAAAGATTTTGAACTGTCTAAGTTTGTCATATGCACAGATGCCGGGCTTTCATCTGATGCCAACCGCAGGTTCAACAACATCGGTGAACGTGCTTTCATAACTACTCAGTCTATTAAAAAACTGAAAAATAATCTTAAAGAATGGTGCCTTTCACCAACAGGCTGGACACTTGAAGGAAGCAGAAAGAAATATGATATATCAACGTTGGATGACACTCCGGAGAACAGAAATAAGATTTTTTACAAACAGCAATATATAGAAGGCTATGATGAAGAGCGAGACATTTCATTTAATCAAACTCTTATAGTAACCTATTCTTTAAAATATCGGGACTACCAGAAAAAAATAAGGGAACGTCAGATAGAACGGGCAAAGAAATATCTTGAACATCCGGCTTCTTCAGACAGGCATTCTCAATCTGATGCAAAACGCTTTATAAAGAAAACTCCATATACTACTGATGGAGAGATTGCTGAAAAAACAAGATACGATCTGAACGAAACAGCTATTGCTGAAGAATCAAAATATGATGGTTTTTATGCGGTATGTACCAATCTTGATGATGATCCGGCTGATATCGCAAGGATAAATCATGACCGCTGGGAAATAGAAGAATCTTTCCGGATAATGAAAGCTGAATTTGAGGCAAGGCCTGTGTATCTTCAAAGAGATGATCGAATCAACGCCCACTTCCTGACTTGCTTCATTGCATTGATGATATATAGAATTTTGGAAAAACAACTGAGTGAAAAATATACTTGTGAAGAAATAATTAAAACACTCAGAGGAATGGAAATGAGACAACTTGATGATTATGGATACATACCGTGTTATAAACGTACCGAGATCACAGATGCCTTGCATGAAAATGCATCGATAAGGACCGATTACGAATTAACCACACCAAAGACGATGTCAGGAATAATAAGACGAACAAAAGGTTTATAATAAAAGGCTCGCCGTAAGGCGAGGCATCCTTTTGGGTATGTTACGCATTTCACGAAAAAATAAGAAAACGCCGCAATGCATTGTAAACACTAGCATTGCGGCTATATTTATACCTTTTAGGTGTCAAAGATGGGATTATATAGTTATTTGCTTTTTTTGACAATTATTTGTTTTTGTAAATAGTAAAAAATAAGTACATTATTTTGACAGCGTTCGACGTTATGTAAACCAACATTTATTTGATTTTTTGGCTTGATTATAGTATCATATACGTTAGGTGATTATGGTTTTTTACCGTAATCCTTGGTATAGTTGTTTTTGAAACGGCTATATTTGATAAAGAAAAGAAGGACAGATGTATGTCATATACAGCTTTATATAGAAAATGGCGTCCTGACAGCTTCGAGGAAGTTAAGGGTCAGGAGCATATCGTTCAGACACTCAGGAACGAAGTTACACACAACAGAATAGGGCATGCATATCTCTTCTGCGGAACCAGAGGAACAGGTAAGACGACCATAGCCAAGCTTTTTGCAAAGACGGTCAACTGCGAGCATCCGGTGGACGGAAGTCCGTGCGGTGAGTGTGCAAGCTGTCAGGCGATAGCGAGAGGCAATTCGTTTAATGTTATAGAGATCGATGCTGCTTCAAATAACGGCGTCGACAACATAAGGCAGATAACCGAGGCGGTACAGTATGCACCGAGTCAGGGAAAATATCTCGTATATATCATCGACGAGGTACATATGCTTTCGGCGGGCGCTTTCAATGCACTTCTGAAAACACTTGAGGAACCGCCGGAATATGTTATATTTATCCTTGCTACAACCGAGGCAAGGAAGGTTCCCGTGACTATCATGTCAAGGTGCCAGAGGTATGATTTCCGCAGGATCAGTATAGAGACCATCACCGCAAGGCTGGCTGAGCTGATGGAGAGAGAAGGTATCGCGGCGACCGAGGATGCGCTCCGTTATGTTGCGAAGGCAGCGGATGGTTCGATGAGAGATGCGCTCAGTATACTCGATCAGTGTATTTCCTTTAATCTCGGCGAGGAGCTTACCTTCGAGAAGGTGCTGAAGACCGTCGGAGCCGTTGACACGGATGTATTTATCAGACTGACCGAGCAGATGGCAGCCGATGATGTGAGTTCGGTGATGGACACGGTGAACAGCGTCGTATGGCAGGGCAGGGACCTCGTACAGTTCGTTTCGGACTACATATGGTTCATCAGAAATATGCTTTTCCTGAAGATATCCCCGGGCACGAAGGACGGCCTGGATATTACGGAAGAAACAGCGGAGAGACTGAAGAAGCTGGGTGAGGGCTTCTCAACGGATGCCCTTATGAGGTATCTGGAAATACTCGGGGAGACGCTTCAGCAGATCAGGCTTTCAACTATAAAGAGAGTTACTCTCGAGATGGGACTCATCAGAATGATGAGACCGGAAATGCAGACCGACAACTCAGCTCTTCTGGCAAGGCTCGAGCGGCTTGAAGCCAGAATGGACAAGGTCGGTGAAGAGGTGCAGAAGGAGCTGGCGAAGATGCCGCCGCAGATAATTGCAGGCGGAGCTGCAGCGGGAAGTGCCGGAGGAGCAGCGGGCAGTGCAGCCGGAGCAGGGTCAGCAGGATATGATGGAGCATACGGAGCCGGTGGAGTGGCAGGAAGTGCTGCAATGGGCAGCTCATCAGCAGCTAATATCGCAGCAGGCGGTGTATCAATCAATACGATGGCCGGTGGTGCATCAGACGGTGCAGAAAGCGGTGCGTCACTTTATGGCGGCGCAAAGATTCCGTCAAGAGAGAAGATAGCCGAGATGACAGAGGAAGAAGTTGCGGCACTCAGAAGGACCTACAGTGTTCCTTCGCAGGAGCTTCTGGACAGCATCGCAGAGAACTGGCAGAAGGAAGCCCAGGATCTTCCGAAGGCGTATTATCCTTTTGCTAAGAAGCTGAAGGTGCATTCGTCATTAGGAAGGCTGAACATAGATAATGACTGGACCGAATATGAAGGCAGCACGGTTAACGTAAATTTCTTCGTAAGAAATATTCAGGTTATAACCAATTCACTTTCGGACAAATACGGCTGCAAGATAATGTTTTATGTAAGAAGAAGGCCGGTCGATGAAGGTTACTTCAATTCGGCCCCAAGCTTCAAAACCAAGGCTACTGTCAATTTTCCTATTGAGGGAAATTGATAAAAAATAAACACTCAGGAGGAAAATTACAAATGGCTAAGAGAGGCGGTTTCGGCGGTGGTATGATGCCGGGGAATATGAACAATCTTATGAAGCAGGCACAGAAGATGCAGAAGCAGATGGAGGAGACTCAGGCTGCACTCGAAGAGAAGGAATACGAGGCATCTGCCGGCGGCGGAGTTGTTACAGTTAAGATAAACGGTAAGAAGGAGATAACATCTATCAAGATAGCTGAAGAGGTTGTTGATCCTGAAGATATCGAGACACTTGAAGAGGTTGTTATGGCAGCCGTTAATGAAGCTATCCGTATGCAGGCTGACGACGAGAGAGAGCAGCTTGGCAAAGTTACCGGAGGCTTAGGGGGAGGTTTTCCTTTCTAAATGGATATTTACGGTAACGAGGTCAACAGTCTTATCGAGGCTCTTTCGGGGCTCCCGGGAGTCGGAAACAAGACTGCTCAGAGGCTTGCATTTTATATAATTAATATGTCTGAGGAACGTGCGAAGGCGCTTTCCGATGCCATTATAAATGCCAAGCATAATATTAAATACTGCAAGACATGTTATACGATCACGGATCGTGAGGAATGCCCGATCTGTTCATCGCCTGCCAGAGATCATAAGCTCATCATGGTGGTTGAAACGCCACGCGAGCTTGCGGCTTATGAGAGGATAGGAAAATACAGCGGCGTATATCATGTTCTTCACGGAGTGATCAGTCCGAGTGCGGGAATCGGTCCTCAGGATATCAAGCTGAAGGAGCTGATGATCAGGCTTAGAGACGATGTAGACGAGCTGATAATCGCGACGAACTCCAGCGTTGAGGGCGAGGCAACGGCCATGTA
>DOVL01000154.1 GCA_003520105.1 Lachnospiraceae bacterium
CGCTTGCGCAGTTACCGCAGGTCTCGCATCCGGTCTCCTTATAGTTCTCGCCAAAAGGAGCATCCACGATGTGAAATACGCCAGAGCGGCTATTCTTAAGAGCACCGTTGCAGGCTATATTATGACATACGCTGATACAACGCATGCAGTGAATACATTTGCTCGGATCATAGCTTAAATACGGATTGCTGTCGAGGATCGGCAGCTGTTTTTCGATCTTATGCCTTGCTCCCTTATGCTCGGCATGTTTGATACCGTAACGATTACAGAGATTCTGAAGTTCGCAGGTACCGTTGCCCGGACAGCTCATACAATCAAGATTATGATTTGAAAGGATGAGCTTAAGCATATCTTCTCTGTAGGTCTGAAGTGTTTCGGATTCGGTATTTATTACCATACCTTCCTTAGCCTTGGTTCTGCAGGCCGGAAGAAGATTTGAGAAGCCCTCAACCTCAACCATACAGAGTCTGCACGAACCAACGTCACTGACACCTTCCATATAACAGAGCGTAGGAATGTCGATATTATTCTTTCTGGCTATATCAAGTATGGTAGCACCCTCTTCTGCCTGATAAGCCTGTCCGTTTATTGTAAGATTTATCATTCGCCTCTGCCTCCTTCCATAGCACCACAACCGTAGTGATCACAGCGGAGACATCTTCCTGCTTCACGCATAGCCTCCTCATGAGTCATCGGCAGCTCAACGAATCCGAAGTTACCCTTCCTGTCGAATGGATCCTTCTCTTCCACCTCAGCCCTTCCCGTAGGAACACAAGGATTAGGATATGCAGGCGGAATATCAATATTTTCATCTATCTTATGATGATATCCGAGATACTCATCAATATTTGCAGCTGCAACCTGGCCGGCAGCTATGGCATTTATGGCTGTTGACGGACCTGTTACGCAGTCACCGCCTGAAAATACGCCATCCATGTCCTTAACCATACAGGTTTCATCCGCAAGGATGCGTCCTCTGTTAACCGGAACATTTTCATTCTCGAAATCGGCAGTATCACTTCTCTGTCCAACTCCGAGTATGAGAAGATCACATTTAAAACGATAAGGATAATTGCTTGAATGCTCGGTCGTCATCATTCCGTACTGATCATACTCAGCGATGATCTGTGGCTGAAGCCATACTGCGCGAACATTATTTGTCTCCTTATCAACCTCAATATTCAGGAAGCTGAGCAGAGTTCTGAAGCTTACGCCCTCCTGCATAGCTCCTTCTATCTCGTCCTCAAGAGCCGTATAATCGTCCCTCTTACGTGTAAATACGTGTATCGATTCAGCATTAAGTCTTACGGCAGTTCTTGCAGCATCCATGGCAACGTTACCGCCGCCGATAAGAACAACCTTCTTACCTGTAAGGTCAGGAGCATCACCACTTGCAACCTTCTGAAGGAAATCAGCCGCAGGAATAACATTTCCGGCATCTGCATTTTCCATAGGCATGCGATTACCAAGCTGAGCACCTATACCGATATATACAGCATCGTATTTATCATGAAGCTCAGTAAAGCTTATATCTCTTCCAATTTTTGTATTGTAATGGATCTTAATATCGCCCGATTCGAGGATTGCCTTGATATCGCGGTCAAGCTGTTCCTTAGGAAGACGGTATTCAGGAATACCATAACGAAGCATACCTCCTGCCTTCTCATGTTCCTCGAATATTTCAACTTCGTGGCCCATAAGGCACAGATAATATGCACAGGTCATACCTGAAGGACCTGCACCTATAACAGCTATCCTCTTGCCTGTTTTAACATTCGGCGTAGGCGTAGGAACCGTATCGGCAGCAGCCTGCTCTACGGCGTATTTTTTAAGAGCTCTGATATTTATCGGAGCATCGACCATGGATCTGCGGCACTTTCTCTCACACGGATGCTCACATACCATTGCACAGGCTGTAGGGAAAGGATTTCTCTTCCTGATGACCCTTACAGCACCTTCATAATTCTCATCCTTGATCATAGCAATATATCCGGGAACATCAACATGTGCCGGACATAAAGTTATACAAGGCACAGTCTGAACAGTATTCTCAGCACAGCGCCTCTCTAAAATATGACTCTCATATTCATCTGCAAATTCCGAAAGCGATTCGAGTATCAGCTGAGCAGCAACAACGCCAACTGCACAGTCAGCAGTTTGGGCTATCATCCTGCATTTCTTCTCGATCACCTCAAGAGTTTCCATGATTGCATCACCATCAAGGATGGCTTTTAACAGATAATCCACCTCCGCAAGCCCGTCACGGCATGGAACGCATTTTCCACAGGACTGATTCATAGAGATCTGAAGTAACGATCTGTACAATGCCAGCGGACACATTCCCGGTGGATATGATGTCATTCTTGATCTGAATTTACGAAGGACGACATCAATCCTTTCGTTCATATTACCCCTCTTAGCTAGTTTTCGCATATACTCCCCTTATTTATGAAATTACTCTTCAATGTTAAGGATTTCGGAAAATCCTGTTACCTCCAGTATCTCCATAACCTTCTCAGGAACGTGCCTGATGATCATCTCTCCCTGCTTAAGCATCTTCTTCTGAGCTGTAAGCAGTATTCTGAGTCCCGCACTTGAAACATACTCAAGTTCACCAAGATCAAAAACAAGTGTCTCCACATCCTCAATATCATTATTTACAATAGTTTCAAGATCAGGTGCCGTATTGGTATCAAGCGAACCGATCAGTTTGAGTGAAAACTCGCTTCCTTCTCTCTGTGTCTCAATACTAAACATAGTTTTTCCCTCCAAATATAATTAGTCCCTGCAATCAGGAAATATCCTTTACCATAATAAGCTCATTGTGTCCGTCAGAATATCTGTAATCAACATCATCCATCAGCTTCTTTACGAGAAAGATTCCAAGTCCTCCGATAGGACGCTTCTCTATTGCGAGAGTAGTATCAGGATCACCCTTCTGTAACGGGTCAAACGGTATTCCGCTATCAATAAAGGTTATTTTCAGGATCGTTCCTTCAGGATCTATATCCGTAACTATCCTTGCCTCGCCTTTTCCGTCTCCGTAAGCATAACTGGCAATATTCACAAATACTTCTTCGATAGCAAGTCTGAGCTGCATCTTCTTCTTCTGTGAACACCCTGTTTCATCCAGCTGTTCTTCAACAAACCGAATTACGTCATCAAGATTGTCTGTCAATGCATCTACTTTAAGTTCTTTCATCAGCCATTTCACCCCGCTTATAATGTTTATGCCGGTAACAGTTTCAACCGGATCAATCTCCCTTAATATTTTAATATATGAGGGCTAAATCGTCAATTTATATCACAGTTTTTTGTAAATTTTCTGTCAATTTTTTCAATAAAAAAGGAACCGGCCTACATATCAGGCTTCGGTTCCTCAAATCCTACTCTTTATTCTTCTCTTTGGTCCTTCCATACCGTGCCAGTCCGACTCCGACAGCCAGCAGCACATAGAAAAGCGGCGTTGTGATCGGCTGCTCCGGATTGACCATAGCCTCTGCAAAATAAGCTGACGCACCGGCTGCACATGCGAATATCTCAGCCCTGCCCTGAGAGTATTTAAACATATACCTTACAGAGCTTCCGAAAAGCGTCACGAAGGTCACAAGACCAAATATACCGGTTGTGAGAAGCCTCTGCAGAAGGATGTTATGACAGCTGTCATAGACCTTCTTGGTAACATCTATCATCTCCTGATGATAATTCGTGAGCATGATATCACGAACGGTCTCGTTTCCGTAACCGAACAGCTTATGCCCTATATCAGCCTTACCAAAGACTCTCCAGGATCTGCTCCAGATATAACCTCTGAATTCGCCCCATCTGTTATTGAAAACAAACAGCTCATTTTTATTTCTTATTCCTATTATGACGAAGGCTGTGACAGCCATCAGACCAGCGGCCGTAACACCGATCATAAGCCATTTATTCTGAATCCGTTCGTAAAAGACAATTTTCTTCAGCTTGATAAATATAAATACAGCCGACACCACCGCCGATA
>DOVL01000009.1 GCA_003520105.1 Lachnospiraceae bacterium
CGCTTAACTTCCTATCATCCGTCGTTTCCGGAGGGATGTAAGCCGCAGGTTCAGGAGGGATATAAGTCGCTTGTTTCTTCTTATAAGTCGATTCCGCACTCTTCAGCTTAAACTTTTCAACCAGACCGTGCATGATATTAGCCTGACCGGCAAGCTCTTCCGCTGCTGCTGCAGACTGCTGGGCTGTTGCGGAATTGGTCTGGACAACTGATGATATCTGATCTATTCCGATAGTAACCTGTGATACACCTCTTGACTCTTCTTCAGATGCCGCTGAAATTTCATCAACAAGAGAGGTTATCTGAACGGATTTCTCTGTAACTGTACCGATAGCAGTAACTGTCTCTTCAGAAATCTGTCCGCCACGCTGTACAGCTTCTATGGTCTGTTCGATAAGTACGGCCGTATTCTGTGCAGCTTCCTGAGATTTCTTTGCAAGATTACCGACTTCATCCGCCACAACTGCAAAGCCCTTTCCTGCAGAACCCGCTCTTGCAGCCTCGATGGCAGCATTGAGAGAAAGGATATTGGTCTGGAAGGCGATATCATCGATGGTCTTAATTATCTTACTGATCTCATTGGACTTATCGATGATATCATCCATTGCAGTTGTCATCTCTGTCATTTTTTCATTTGATGCCTTCATAGCCTCACCGGCCACGGTTCCAAGCTCTGAGGCTTCCTTTGCCTTTGATGCAGTAATCTTTATCTTGTGGGATATTTCATTCATCGTTGCAGAAAGCTCCTGTACAGACGATGCCTGTTCGGTTGCGCCCTGAGCCAGTGCCTGTGCAGCATCGGAAACCTGCTCCGCTCCGCTTGATACCTGTTCAGATGATTGTTTGATATCAAGCATCGCCTGATTCAGAGTATCGGTGATGCTCTGCATGTCAGTAAGAAGTGGTGCATATGCCCCGACATAATGGTGGTCACCATCATTAAGATCTACCTGGAAATTACCCCTGCTTATCTCTTCAAGCTTACCTGAAATATCACCGATGATATCCTGCATTCTTTTTACGATCAAACTTATGCCGTTTAAGGCAACTCCTATCTCATCGTTTCTATGATAATCGAAATCTATATCAAAGTTTCCATGTGCAACTTCTCCGGCAACAGATGAAATCTTGGAAAGCGGAGCCAGATTCTTATGTACCAGAGTATATGTAAGGAACAGTATCAGCGCAACGATCAGTATGGATGCAATGATGATCATATTCCTTATACTGTTTGCAGTCGCATTGTACTCTTTTTTCGATACAGCCGTCATTACCCACCAGGTCTTATTTCCCATTTTCAAAGGAGCGTAGAACCTGAGTACAATGTCTCCCGCAGCGGATCTGGTGGTGGCTACAAACTTCTCGCCTTTATCAAAGCCTGCCTTTATCTTCTTATGTGCATCTTCATCTACGACTTCCCCAAAGCGCTTACCGATATTCTGGGTATTTGTAGAGTAGAGGATATACTCATTTTCATTGATTATATTGCTGAAAAGTGAAGAAAAGCTCTTGCCGGTATTATCAACAACCTTAAAAACATCCGCATAGACATCAATGATAACCGCACCCACGGTGGAACCACTGCTATTATTTATAGGATAATAACAGGTGATCATATTGACGCCATCTTCCACATAAGGATCGGAAAAACCGTTGCCTCCCTCCTTCAGCGCCTTTGTATAGTAGACCTCATTGCTGTATTCATCATAGGCAAGATTTTCCACCAGATTCTGTTCCGCATCACTAATATTTACGTATGGAGCGTAGTTTTCGATATGCTTCGAAAACGCTCCCGGTTCCATAAGGAAGCCTACACCATATACAGCATCATTATCACGTACTGCTTCAAAAAGCTCATTTACAATGATGGTCTCAGCTTCAAAACGGCTCGGCGATATAGGAGTACCCATAACCCGGCTTATAAGCTTAAGCCCCTTATCGCTGGAATTCTCCAGACCGGATTTCACCTCCGAAGTCCAGTCTGTGGTGAAAGAACCGTCGATATCATCTTCCTTTTCATTGATTATCTTTATAGCACTTTTCATGCTGTGATAAATCTCATTGGTTCTCACCAGAATGCTGTCAACCTTATCCACACTTGCTTCAGAAAGCTCCATAAGAGACTCTCCTTCAAAGTTCTGGATGGTTTTACTGGACAAAGCAGACACAAATACCGCTAATATTATAAGGCACACCAATATGGCAGCGCCTATAGTCAGCGATAATCTCACACCAAGCTGCATGTCCTTTGTTACATTTTCCAATTTCTTTCTTTTCTTATTCATTACTACGCCTCACTTCGTGTAATCTCTGTACACATGTTACATAGACTTCATATCGGCTGTTTGAGAAAGCATTATAAGGATTTGATATATATTTATTTTTGCAATTATACAGTTGTCCGCTTTTCTTCTTTAATTAATATCTGTTTTGAATTTTCACATCTTCATAGGAAAAAATCACCTGAATAACATATTTACAGACATGGAAATGAAAAAATAA
>DOVL01000039.1 GCA_003520105.1 Lachnospiraceae bacterium
TATGATATCAGCGAAACCAAAATCAGGAATAAAATATTCAAGACTTTGAAGAACTATGGAACACATCGCCAGTACAGCGTTTTCGAATGTGAACTTTCGAAGGAGCGGTTTGGAACATTGTACAGGGAGCTTCTCGCATTGATGAAAGAAGAGGAAGAAGGAAACATCAGAATTTATAAGCTTTGTAAGAAATGCAAGGATGCTATCTCGGTCATTGGGATAGAGGAGGAATCAGAATCGGAAGCGCAGGAAGATGTTATTGTGGTATGAACTGAGATATGCGAGTCGTGTCGAATTCCGGAAGTGGATAAACCGGATTCAGGAATCGATGAAAACGCATAAGATAGTTGAATTGTAACCAACGCCGATATACCGAGGTCGTTACCGTATGTGTATTTAGAGAGGAGGAGCATTATGAGTCTGTACAACAAGATCATTGATTTACAGAAGTTGAACGCAGCCTGGGGTAAAGCAAGAGTTAATAAGCCTTCAGCCGGAGTGGACGGCGTTACCTGGGATATGTATGACAGTGCGTCTGCCGATGCAAACAAGGAATTATGCCAGGAACTCAGAAACAAAACTTATGAGTGTAAACCTGTGAAACTTGTAACGATTTATAAGGAAGACAAAGAACGGCAGATTGCCCTCTACTGCATGCGGGATAAGGTAGTGCAGCAGTCACTTGCAGAGGAACTCAGGCGCATGTATGATGGAAATTTCTCGACACAGACATATGCTTATCGTGCTAATAAATCAGCTCTTCTGGCAGTCGCGGAAATCGATAAAAAGACTTCTGCCGGAAAGTATACATGGGTTCTGAAAATCGATATTCGCAAATTTTTTGATACGATGCAGTGGGAGATCCTGGAAAGAATCCTCCGTGAAAAAATCAGAGAAGATGACGTTATTAACCTGATTCACATGGAAAGCTGTTCGGCGTCGGTCGATAAAGACGGAGAGCTTACGGAAAAGACACTCGGAATCTATCAGGGGTCAAGTATCGCGCCTGTATTATCCAACATCTATTTGATGAAGTTTGACTACGAGATGATGAAAAGCGGATGTTATTATCTCAGGTATTCCGATGACATGCTTCTTTTGGGGGAGACGCGGGAAGACATGACCGAAGCTTTCGAGAAAGCACAGAATCTGCTTTCATCACTTGGTCTTACCATCTCTGAAAAGAAAACAATTCTGACGGAATTAAAGAACGGAGTGGACTTTCTTGGGTATCACTTTGATGAAAACGGAAAAGCTATCACCGCAAAAGCGGAACAGCAACTCTCGGGAAGGCTTGAAACCATCTGGCTCATGAATCGGAATGAGGATTGTGAGGTGAGACTCCGGAAAATGTCAGAGGTCCTGAACGGGTGGGAGCAGTATTTTCGAGGAAACAGGGAAATCGGTGATATACTCGAGTATGCAACTGTGGTTTCAATGGTGAGATCTCAGTCGGAACTTATGCAGATCGCGGATCAGAGACGGCATTTTACGAACATTTATCAGGATATCGCGACGTATCTCATGAAAGTGTGGAAAGATATATCCCGATTTGATCTTATACTTGCGGAATACGAGCAGCTTTATGGATTCTGCGGTTCTTTAGAGATAAAAGGCGAGACGGAAATAGCAGGTTTGCTGAAGGTTTATGAAGATCTCGAAAAGGAGAAAAGCAAGGATAACTTCATTGAATTGATGCAGCTGTATTCTGATCTTCATCAGTATGATGTCGCCGGTAAGATTTCATCCTATATCGAAGATATGGATGCTAAGAAAGAAGTGATTCATGAAAATATTGGCGATGTATTGAAAAATGCAAAGTCAGGCAGTAATTCTCTCCATATGCCGGTGACCGACGAATTGATAGATAAGTTCATGAATCTTTTTGTTGGTCGCGAAGATATGTATGCACTGGTTGACTATGTTGATGGTAAGAAGCAGGTGCGGGACCAGATGGAACCGCTGACAAAGGATACCATAAGGAAACACTTGCAGGGAGAATGCATAGTCGCCTCCTTTAATCAGCGCCAGAATTCTACGGTGAAGACAATGATGATTGATCTTGATATTTCAAAGAGGGTTCTGATTGAATGTGCCGGAGATAAAGAAAAGATAGGAGAATACCTAAAAGGGGCCGCAGTCGTTGCGCTGGAAATCGGCAAGTGGTTCCACAGGAAGAATATAGAAGTTCGCTATGAGTTCAGCGGGTATCGTGGATATCATATCTGGATTTTCTTTGACAAGTGGATTCCGACTTATTACGTGAATATGCTTCAGGACATATTGGAAAAAGATATTTCGGATAAGGTAGGGAATGACTTTACTCTGGAATTCTTTCCTAATAAGACGAAGCTTAAGACTGGGAAGAACGGCCAGTGTATCAAGCTCCCTCTCAGCATAAATTCATCAGCGGGCGTTCACTCCGCACTTCTGAATAGTGATCTGTCGTCATGCGGCAATGAATTGGAATGGATGGATAACTCGCCACGTTATACCGTCAATGATGTGAAAAAGATTCTGGCCGTCAAATCGGAGCAGCAGGATGAAAGTTTAAAAAGGGTAGTTGACGAGGATCTTCAGATATTTGGCGATATTCCATCCAATGTCTCAGAGATTTTGGGAAAATGCAACCTGATGCGCTATCTGTGCAGGAAAGCGCATGATACCGGTTACCTGACACATTTTGAACGACTGTCTGTACTGTATGTATTTGCGCATGTGGGGGAAGAGGGACAGAGATTCGTGCATCAGATCATGAGTTACACTCTGAATTACAAGTATAATGTCACTGAGAGGTTCATCAGGAAATGCCCGGAGAAGCCGGTGAGCTGCGGGAAGCTGCGCGAGCAGTATAAGAGGGTGACTGCGGAAATCGGCTGTAATTGTGTATTTAAGCGGAGCCAGAAGTGCTACCCATCGCCGGTTCTGCATGCAATCTCTCTGTCAACGGATGAGGCGGAACAGGTCACGCTGCCAATCAGCCAGACGCTGACTAAGGAGAAGTCTCAGTCTCTTGCGGAGGAAATGAATGTTCACAAGAAAGCTCAGAGTCTGGCGGTGAAGATTGTCGAACTTAAGAAGCAGAGGAGGGGGATTGATAACTCGGTCCGAAAGATTGAGCGCGAGCTGGAACGGATCTTCGACGAGCAGGATACGGATAGCCTGGAGCTGGAGATGGGAATATTGGTGAGACGTAAGAGGGAGAACGGGTATGAGTGGTTGATTGAGATATAAGATTTGATATGTTATAAAGATCAGAAATATGATAATATAAATAACATAGAATGCTCTTTGAAAAGAGATTGAATCTGTTGCTTAGTAAAGCATTGTAGTATCAGGCTGTGCAGAGCGCCGGACATGGTTTCGGGTTCAGCATGATGATCGATTCGACCGGATAGTTGAATGAGTGTTGCAGGGCTGCGAGGTAGCCCGGATGCATTTAACCATAAGGAGTCA
>DOVL01000228.1 GCA_003520105.1 Lachnospiraceae bacterium
AACGAAGACTATTTAAAGCTTCCTGGAAGCTATCTTTTTTCAACAATAGCAAAGAAGGTTTCGGCTTTTTCTGCCGAGAATCCGGATAAGAAAATAATCAGACTTGGTATCGGTGATGTAACCCAGCCACTGTGTCCTGCAGTTATCAAAGCACTTCACAGTGCGGTTGATGAGATGGCTGACGCATCTACATTCAGAGGCTATTCACCTGATCTCGGTTATGATTTCCTGAGAGAGACGATCGCTAAGAATGATTATAAGGACAGAGGCTGCGATATCGCTGCTGATGAGATCTTCGTAAGTGACGGTGCGAAGTCTGATTCCGGAAATATTCAGGAGATTTTCTCTAAGGATACAAGAGTTGCAGTTTGCGACCCTGTTTATCCTGTATATGTTGATACAAACGTTATGGCAGGCAGAACCGGTACATACGACAGTGCAACAGGTCTCTGGAGCAACGTTATCTACATGCCATGTACAGCAGAAAATGATTTTTCACCTGAGCTTCCGAAGGAAGTTCCTGACCTCATCTATCTCTGCTATCCAAACAATCCTACAGGTGCTTCAATTACAAAAGATGCACTTCAGAAATGGGTTGATTACGCAAATAAAAACGGTTCGGTTATCGTTTATGATGCAGCTTATGAAGCATACATCTCTGAGGACAATGTTCCTCATTCAATCTATGAGTGTGAAGGAGCAAGAACCTGTGCGGTAGAGATCAGAAGCTTCTCTAAGAACGCAGGCTTCACCGGAACACGTCTTGGTTTCACGGTTGTTCCTAAGGACATCAAGACAGAAGATGGTACAACACTTCACCAGCTCTGGGCAAGAAGACACGGAACCAAGTTCAACGGTGCTCCATACATCGTTCAGAGAGCAGGCGAGGCTGTTTATTCGGCAGAGGGCAAGGCTGAGACACAGCAGCAGATCGCATATTATATGAATAATGCAAAATACATCTATGAAGGACTTAAGTCAGCAGGCTACAGCGTTTACGGCGGCGTAAATGCACCATATATCTGGCTCAAGACACCTGATAAGATGACTTCATGGGATTTCTTCGACTTCCTGCTTGAGAAGGCAAATGTTGTCGGAACTCCGGGTTCAGGATTCGGTCCTAGCGGAGAGGGATATTTCCGACTGACAGCTTTCGGAAGCTATGAAAATACGGTAGAAGCTATTGATAGGATCAAAAAACTGTAGGGGAGAGTAATATATGACAGTTGGGGTAAAAAAGAGATTCAGGAGAATAATAACTGCGGCATTGCTGTGTATGTTATTTGTCCTTAACGGACTTTATGCTTATGCAGACTGCCCTGTTGCTCAGCAGCAATACAGGATCAGACATCAAGACAGATATCTCGGATGCGAGAAGATGGATGGTATCGATGTTTCCGAATGGCAGGGCGATATCGACTGGGCTAAGGTTAAGAAGGCAGGAATTGATTTCGCATTTATCCGAATCGGCGGACGTGGTTATGGTTCGGCAGGAAGGATGTACTGCGATGATGCCTGCACAGATAACGTCAGAGGTGCCATCGAGAACGGCATCGAGGTCGGACTGTATTTCTACTCACAGGCACTTACTGTTGAGGAAGCAAGAGAGGAAGCAAGACAGGTCCTTTATTACATGAATCCACCTAAGGATTCTGATGTTTATGAGCGTATGAAGGGCGGCTTTATCGATCTTAAGGATAAGATCACTCTTCCTATCGTAATGGATTACGAGTACAGCCCTGTTTCAAGCGGAAGATTCGTATATGGAAAGATTTCCAAGGAGCAGGCAACCAAGAACTGCGAAGCATTTATCGGAGAGATCAAGGCTGCAGGCTTTGACGCGTGTGTTTACGGAAGCGCAAACTTCCTTGAGGAGCAGCTTGACTGCGACAGACTTTCTCAGTTTGTTCCTATCTGGCTTGCACATTTCACTTCTTATACTTCATACAAGGGAGATTACACATGGTGGCAGTATACTGAAAGCGGAAGAGTTGACGGTATCTCAGAAAATGTCGACATGGATGTATGGTATAAGAAAGAAAAGATTGACAGTGAATATCATTGCGTCAAGACTACATACAACGGAGAGACCGGCTGGTACTGTGTAAAGGAAGGTAAGGTTGTTCCTGACTTCAAAGGCTTTATTGAAAATGAAAACGGCTGGTGGTATATAGTTAATGGCAAGGTTGACTTTGAGACAACCGGAGTATTTAAAGGCAAGCTCGGTAATATAACCGGCTGGTGGAATGTTAAGAATTCCAAGGTGAATTTCGCGACGTCGTTCGGAGGAAATGAGAACGGCTGGTGGTACTGTATAAACGGCCAGGTTGACTTCAGCATGAACGGTATTTACAAGGGAACCGTTGATGGAAAATACGGATGGTGGAACGTCCGCGGCGGTAAGGTTCAGGAAGAAACTACGGTCGCAAATAATGAGTACGGCTGGTGGTACTGCAAGGATGGCAAGGTTGATTTCAATTTCAACGGTATTCAGAAGAATCAGTACGGCTGGTGGTACTGTAAGGGCGGAAAGGTTGATTTCAGTTATAATTCCGTTGAGAAGAATCAGTATGGCTGGTGGAAGATCTCCGGCGGAAAGGTTGACTTCAACTACACCGGTATTGCCAAAAATCAGTATGGCTGGTAGAGAATAGTCAGAGGTAAAGTTGATTTCGAATTCACGGGCCTTGCAAGCAATGAATACGGCTGGTGGTACTGCAGAGGCGGTAAGGTAGATTTCAATTATTACGGAATATTTGAAAACGATTATGGCAAATGGCTCGTTCAGGGCGGAAAAGTACAGTTCAGCAAGAGCGGTTACTTCGAATATGGCGGACATGAATATTACGTTGTTAACGGAAAGGTTCAGTCTGAAAAATAAAGGCATTGCCTTATATCACTGAAGAATCAGGAGAATATAGAAGATGAAGAACATTTACAGAGACAAAACGATCGATAAGATGACAGAGGCTGACGTTGGATCTACTGTCAGACTTGCAGGATGGGTTGAGAATATCCGTGATCATGGCGGAGTTTCATTTATTGACCTCAGAGACATGTACGGAGTTATGCAGGTAGTTCTCCGTGATACATCACTTCTGGATAATATTTCCAAGGAGCAGGCTATCTCGGTTGAAGGACTTGTTGAGCATAGAGATGAGGAAACCTACAATCCGAAGATTCCTACAGGAACCATCGAGCTTGAGGCACATTCAATAGATATACTCGGCAAGGTTTATGAGCAACTTCCGTTTGAGATCATGACCTCCAAAGAGGTTCGTGAGGATGTAAGACTTAAATACCGTTTCCTTGACCTCAGAAATGAGAAGGTTAAGGACAATATTCTTTTCAGATCAAAGGTAATAAGCTTCCTCAGAAATAAGATGGAGGAGATGGGCTTTGTTGAGATACAGACACCTATCCTCTGTGCTTCATCACCTGAAGGAGCTAGAGATTATATCGTTCCATCAAGAAGATACAAGGGTAAGTTCTACGCCCTTCCACAGGCACCTCAGCAGTATAAGCAGCTCCTTATGGTGTCAGGCTTTGATAAATATTTCCAGATCGCACCTTGCTTCAGAGATGAGGATGCAAGAGCTGACCGTTCACCGGGAGAGTTCTATCAGCTCGATTTTGAGATGAGCTTTGCTACTCAGGAAGATGTATTTAAGGTTGGAGAGGAAGTTCTTACAGAAACCTTCAAGAA
>DOVL01000037.1 GCA_003520105.1 Lachnospiraceae bacterium
GTGGTGCAGACGGACTTCTTCACATCTCTGAGATGTCTTGGGGAAGAGTTGACAACCCTAAGAAGCTCTTCAATGTTGGTGATAAGGTTACTGCTTTCATCAAGGACATCAAGGGTGACAAGATCGCACTTTCACTTAAGTTTGAAGATCAGAATCCATGGCTTACAGCTGAGGATAAATACGCTATCGGCAGTGTAGTAACAGGAAAGGTTGCAAGAATGACTGACTTTGGTGCTTTCGTAGTACTTGAGCCTGGTATCGACGCACTTCTCCATGTTTCACAGATCGCTCTTAAGAGAATCGAGAAGCCATCTGACGTTCTTAAGGTTGGTGAGGAAGTTACAGCTAAGGTTGTTGATTTCAAGCCTGCTGAAAAGAAGATCAGCCTCAGCATCAAGGCATATCTTAAGGATCAGGGAATCGAGCCTGAAGAGGATTATGATGAGCCTGTAACAGACGCTGAAGAAGTAGCTGAGTATGCAGCAGTTGAAGGGGCTGCTGAGGAAGCTGTAGAGGAAGTAGCTGAGGAAGCTGCTGAAGCTACAGAGGAGTAATCCGATATTAAATGAATCATTTGATGACAGGGGTTGTTACTAACGATTCCTGTCATTTTTTATAGACATATATTTATATACAATTGTATCATACAAATGTACTGATTAAAAATGATGCTGTTTTATGGATATTTAAAATAATTAAAAAAATGATTGATTTAATGGTTTTCGTGTGATATATTATAACAGTTGCAAAAGAAAGATGGTCCGCTGTATCGGTTTTTAAGATAGAAAGAACATCGAATATTTTTAATACGGAGGTTGATTTCGATGAACAATAGTGAAATCATGAAGAGCATTGAAAAGGCTCAGGAAAGAGAAACAGTCTTCACATTTAATGTTGGTGATACTGTTAAGGTATCAGCTCTCATTAAGGAAGGCAACAGAGAAAGAATCCAGGCTTTTGAAGGAACAGTAATCAAGATCCAGGGTACAGGATCAAGAAAGACATTTACAGTTAGAAAGAACTCTAACGGTGTAGGTGTTGAGAAGACATGGCCACTTCACTCACCACTTATCGAGAAGATCGATGTTGTTAGAAGAGGTAAGGTTAGAAGAGCTAAACTTAATTATCTCCGCGACAGAGTTGGTAAGAGTGCGAGAGTTAAGGAAATCGTTAAATAATTATCTAGAGTATGACCGGAGTAAGTATTTACTCCGGTTATTCTATGTAATATACTAATTTCAATTGAAATTTAGTATTTGCTCAATTAAAATCGACATTTCAGTATTCCCAGTAACGGATAATAATATGAGTTTTGACAGAAAGAAAACCATAATTGAATACACCCTCCGTAAGGAAGGGACGAAGCCGAAGAAGAAAAATAAGAAGCTTAGAAGATTTCAGCAGATGATCATTCTGATTGCTGCGGCAATCGTACTGGGCTATGCTTTTGTTGTCTTCATGTTTCAGACTGTCAAAATGGTCGGCCCATCCATGCAGGGAACCATAAACGAAGGTGAAACTGTTGTCATCAGTAAGATCGGTAAGCTGTTACATGGTGTTAAAAGAAATGATGTTGTTGCCGTTAAAAGAAGTAATGACAAATATTATAGCATAAAAAGAGTTGTCGGTGTTCCGGGTGATAAGGTGAAGATAAGCGGCGGAAGGCTCTATATCAATGGTGAGTATTATGAGCTGAAGTCGGGTGACATCATAGTTAATCCGGGTACGGCATCTTCCGAGATAGAGCTTCTTGATAACGAGTATTTTCTGCTTGGTGATAATGTCAACAACAGTGATGACTCCAGATTTTCCAACCTGGGAATAGTTCAGAAAACAGACATCACCGGAATCGTTGTCTATAGAATAAAACCATGGTCAAAACGCAGTAAGATAAGATAGTAAACATATAGAAAAGAGGCTAACAATGAAAAAACTATTTGGCGGAATCAATATGACATATCCGAAAGTAATAATTTTCGCTATAATTGCAGCCGTTTATACAGCTGTAATGGCTATTATACCAATAACAAGAGATACTTCATTCAGAGATATATCCATTACCTTTGAAGTCTGGATACTTTTCGGAATAATCATTATAATGAACAGCAAGAGTCCTGTTGACTCAGCAATAAAATGCTTTCTGTTCTTTCTGATAAGCCAGCCGCTGATATATCTCATTCAGGTGCCTTTCTCAAGTCAGGGATGGCATATTTTCGTATATTATAAATACTGGTTTATATGGACACTTCTCACAATCCCAATGGGCTTTATCGGCCATTATATGAAGAAGGATAAGATGTGGGGTCTTGCTATCCTTGCTCCTATCCTTGCTCTGCTGGCTTCCCATTATGGAAGCTTTCTCAGAGAAACAACATCATTTTTCCCATATCATCTGATCAGTACGATTTTCTGTGTTGTAACACTGATCATTTATCCGCTTGTTATTTTTAAAGACAAGAAGATCAGAACAATCGGACTTGTTATCAGTATCGTTATGATTCTGGCTGCTACAGGCTATATGCTCCTTAAAGGTTCAGTTAGTTATAAGACTTCCCTCATGGCAAATGGATATGAGATAGATGAAACCGGTGAGATAATTAATTTTGATGATACATATAAGGTTTATCTTAAAGATAAGAGTTTTGGTGAGCTTTCTATAGGATATGAGGACGGACTCCAGGATTATATCATAAATGCTGATTTCCGTAAGGTTGGTAAGACTGAATTTACAATTGAAGCACCTGACGGAACCAAGAAAGTATTTACCATTAATATAAAGAGAGACACATATTCCTTTAAAAAGAAAGAGTAATTATTCTTAATAGGTTGAGACAAGAATTATGGATGCACGATCATTTTCACAACAGAATAATATCAACTGGTATCCCGGTCATATGACCAAGGCTATGCGAGAGATGGAGAAAAGCATTAAGCTGGTAGATCTGGTTATCGAACTTCTTGATGCAAGAGTTCCTCTTGCCAGCAGAAATCCTGATATTGACAAGCTAGCCAATGGAAAATACAGAATGATCATCCTTAATAAGGTTGATCTTGCAGATCCTGCAGCTACATCAAAGTGGGTCGAATATTTTGAAGGCCTTGGGATCAAAGCGGTTACACTTGATTCTCGTAAGTCCGGCGAAGCTAAGAAGATAACAAATATTGTCAATGAGATATGCAAGGAGAAGTTTGAGAGAGATAAGAGAAAAGGACTTCTTCAGAGACCTGTCAAGGCTATGGTTGCCGGTATTCCGAATGTCGGTAAATCAACATTTATCAATTCATATGCCGGAAAAGCAAGTGCAAAAACAGGTAATAAGCCGGGCGTAACCAAGGGACTTCAGTGGATAAACCTCGGTAAAAATATTAATCTTATTGATACTCCGGGTGTTCTCTGGCCTAAATTTGAGAGCCATGATACCGGTATGAGACTTGCTATCATCGGCTCTATAAATGACAATATTCTCAGCAAATATGATCTTGCGGAATATCTTATAAATTATTTAATAAATAACTATTGCGGTATTATTTCAAAAAGGTATAATATTGAAGAGACGGATGTCAGCAAGGTGCTCCTTGGTATTGCTGATTCCAGAAAATGCCTTATGAAGGGCGGAGAACCGGATACCGAAAAGGCTGCGGCTATTCTTATAGATGATATGCGAAGCGGCAGTCTCGGAAGGATATCATTGGAGAGATTACAGGAGAAAGAAGCTTGAGCAAGAAGTTTAAAGGTGAAATTGAAAGTATAGATGAAGCAAAAGAGCTTTTCTATGGTTTGGCCGAGGACAGAAAGCAGGAGAAGAGAGCTGTAAAGGAAGCTGAAAGAGAAGCTAAAAGGCTCGCTAAGGATGAGGCTAAAGAGGAAGCACGTCGTCTGAAGGAAGAGGCTAAAATCAAGAAAAAATCAGAGGGAGATGCAGAAGGTTCAGACGATGAATCGGCTGTTGAACCATTAAAGGTTGCTTCAACTGATGAAACAACTGATTCAGAAATAAAGGTTGACGCTGAGAAAGCTGAAGGCGAAAGCGGTGATGAATCAGAAGCGGAAGAAGGTAAAACCAAGCGCAGATATAAAGGAAGAAAGAAGAGAAAAGAAAAGGTAAATATAGTCAGAGAACTGTATTATCTCGGTATTTATATCGGTGTTGTAATAATAGTTTGTTTTCTTATCATTACATTTATCGGAGAGAGGACCACTGTTGTCGGTGATTCGATGATCCCGACACTTCAGGATGGTGATAACCTCTGGATTGATAAGATCAGTTACAGATTTTCGGATCCGAAGAGATTTGATATAGTAATCTTCCCACCGAGAAACAATTCGGATAAGATCTATATCAAGAGAGTTATAGGACTTCCGGGCGAGACTGTTCAGATTGACGAGGATGGAAATATTCTTATTGATGGCAGGATACTTGTTGAGGACTATGGTTATGAACGAATAGAACCCGATAAGAGAGGAATTGCCAGCAGTCCGATAACGCTGGGCAAGGATGAGTATTTTGTTCTGGGAGATAACAGAAACAACAGTGAGGACAGTCGACGGTCTATAGTCGGAAATGTTCGTAAGAAGGAGATAATCGGCAAGGCTGTATTCAGATTGTCACCTTTATCAAAATTTGGAAAGATCAAATAGTGTAAGTGAGGGAATATTTGAAGTTCATGTATTCCCTCTTTCTATCCTATAAGGAAAGATTATTTATGAATGTTTGTGAGATAAAAGCAAAGATCAAGGAAATAGAAGAGCTTCCTATAATGAAATTTGAGGATAAAAAACTGCGTTTCAGCCTTCTTGCCGAAGAAATAAGCGGCGACGAAAGAAAAGGCGTTATAAGCCTCAGAGAAAAGCTTGAGAAGAAGGTTCTTGATATTGACAAAGAAACCGCTCGTGTTAAAGCAATGATGAATTTTGAAAGCAAATACCCTGAAGCTGAGTTTATCTGCGGAACCGATGAGGTTGGAAGAGGACCGCTTGCAGGTCCGATTGTTACGGCTGCGGTTATTCTGCCGAAGGGACTTGTAATTCCGGGGCTTAATGATTCAAAGCAGGTAAAAAAAGAGATGCGAGAGGAGCTGTATGAGATAATTCTCTCAAATGCAGTCGCTGTCGGTCTGGGAATGAATACTGAAAAATTCATTGATACAGAAGGTATCCAGGAAGCAAACTATGATGCAATGAGAAAGGCTGTTGCGAACCTTTCCGTTACACCTGATCTTGTACTTGTCGATGCTGTGAAGATTCCAAAGCTTCCTATCAGGCAGGTTTCTATAATTAAGGGCGATGCGCTTTCTGTGTCAATCGCTGCGGCAAGTATTGTTGCGAAGGTTACCAGAGACAGACTCATGACCGAATACGATAAACTCTATCCGGAGTATGATTTCAAGAACAATATGGGCTATGGTTCCAAGAAGCATCTTGAGGCGCTCACAAAGCTTGGTCCATGCGAGATACACAGAAGATCGTTTATTAAGAATTATTGGACCGAACAATAATATTTGGAAACGGTTATTGTATGACTTGATATATAATAACGGTGTAATAATGATTGTTTCGTAATTTGTGATTGCGGAGAAAAATATTTGTGAATAAGAGAGATCTGGGCGGAGAAAAAGAATTACTCGCTGCAAAACATCTTGAAGAAAAAGGCTATACAATACTTCAGATGAATTACAAGGTTCGTCAGGCTGAGATTGATATAGTTGCTTTCGATGAAGTAAGAAATGTTCTGGTTTTTGTCGAAGTAAAATACAGAGCCACAAGTAAAGCCGGTAGTTCACTTGATGCAGTTACACCTTCAAAACAGAGAAAGATATGTCAGGCAGCTCTGTTTTACATGAATCAGAAAAGAATCAATCCCGAAACGATGAATATCCGCTTTGATGTTGTCGGAATTGATGGGGATAAAATCACTCATATTGAAAACGCATTTTTATATTGTGTTTGATCATGTGGTGGTAATATAAGTATATTTTATTGATCAAATAATTGACTCGGTTCCGGATTAATACAGCCTTGAATTATTATGATTTTGAAATTGATGCAGGTATAAGAATATAATGAGTCAGACAGAAATAAATAATATAATAAACAGTGATACAAGATTCAATATATTTGAATCAAGTTATAACGGTGCATACGTTCCGATTGTCAGATCAAGGCTACTTTCAAAATATGACGACCGAATTTTACATGGCTTCTCAACCAGACTCGGCGGTGTAAGTACAGAGCATCTTGCATCAATGAACCTCAGTTTCTCAAGAGGTGATGATTCCAAGAAGGTTATGGAAAACCACAGGATCTTTGCAGGAAGTCTCGGATATGATCCGGAGAGGACGGTATTTTCCGACCAGGTTCATAAAACCTATATAAGAATAGTTACCGAGGAAGATGCAGGTAAGGGCATAATTAAAGAAAGTGATATCAAAGAAACAGATGGTCTTATCACAGATGAAAAAAAGCTGCCTCTGATGACCTTCTATGCCGACTGTGTTCCGCTTCTTTTTTATGCACCTGATAATAACGTAATTGCTTCCGTTCATTCCGGATGGAAGGGTACGCTTGCACAAATCGGTGCCAAGACTGTTGATATATTTAACAATGAGTATAATTCTGATATTTCAAAGCTTATATGCTTTATAGGTCCATCGATCTGTTATGACTGCTACGAGGTCAGCAGCGATGTGGCTGATGAGTTTTTGAAGATTCATCCTGACTATATTGATAAGAAGATTATCCGATATACCGGAAATGATAAATACCACCTGAACCTTCAGGATGCCTGCAGAGATATTCTGATGGATGCAGGAATGAACAGTGATAATATTGAGATCTCGGGACTATGCACTTCATGTAATCATGAGATACTATTTTCACACAGAAAAACCAATGGATTAAGAGGAAATCTTGCAGCTGTTATTATGCTGCGTTAGTATATGAAGAAACATCTGATCGTTAAGATAATTAAAGACAGCCCCGCCGACTTAGCAGGAATAAAAGAAGGCGAAAAGCTCCTCAGTCTGAATAATCAGGAGATAAATGATATCTTTGATTATGATTTTATAGCTGAGGATATTAGTCTTGTTCTTGAGATTGAAAATAAAGCTGGAGAGAGTCGTACCCTTACGATTGAGAAAGATGAGGGTGATGATCTCGGACTTGTCTTCGAAGAGTCCCTCATGGATAATTACAAATCCTGCTACAATAAATGCATATTCTGCTTTATTGACCAGAACCCTAAGGGGATGCGGGAAACAATATATTTTAAGGATGATGATTCAAGGCTTTCCTTCCTTCAGGGCAATTACATAACGATGACCAATATGAAGGATTCGGAAATAGAAAGGATCATTGAATATAAGCTTGCACCGATCAATATTTCCGTTCATACGACCAATCCGGAGCTTAGATGCAGTATGCTTCACAATCGTTTTGCGGGCAGAATACTTGAACACATGGATAAGCTTTACGCGGCCGAGATTCCGATGAATGCTCAGATAGTTCTGTGTAAAGGGGTGAACGACGGTGAAGAGCTTCTGAGATCCCTGCGTGATCTGAAGAAATACGCACCGATACTTGGCAGTGTTTCGGTCGTTCCGGTAGGTCTTACGAAATACAGAGATGGTCTGTGCCATCTTGATGAATTCGGTCCGGAGGATGCGGAAGACGTCATTGATATGATCGAAGACGTCCAGAAAGAGGTTTATGAAAAGCACGGCATACATTTTGCTCACGCCAGTGATGAATGGTATATAATGGCAGGAAGAGAGATTCCACCGGAGGATAATTATGACGGCTACGAGCAGCTTGAGAATGGTGTCGGTATGACAAGACTGCTGTATAATGATTTCTCCGCCGCAGTCGATGAAGTGCTTACATATAAATCCGTGCAGGAGAGTAAAAGCAGATTCGGAAGGATGTTCCATCATAAGACCGAAGAAGAAAAGCTTTATGATGCGATTCTTAATCAAAATAAAGGAAGAAAAGCATCCACTATATGCGGAATGCTTTCCAAGAATAATAAGGACCATATTTGCAAGGAATTGCACAGGGTCAGACCTGATGCGGAATTTATGGTCTATCCTATTGAAAATAAGTTTTTCGGACCGAAGATTACCGTCACGGGACTTCTGACCGGAAGTGATATTGTAAGCGGTTTAGAGGGCAAAGATCTTGGCGAAGCCCTGCTTATTCCTTCAAGCTGCCTCAAGGCTGATGAGGAGATATTCCTCGACGACATGACTCTCGAGGAACTAAAGAACGCTTTACAAGTAGATACTGTTATTGTAAAATCATATGGTATGGAATATTTGAGAGATATTTTGGGAGTTTAAAATATGAGTAAACCAGTAGTGGCCATTGTAGGCAGGCCAAATGTCGGTAAGTCGACTCTCTTTAACGCTCTGGCCGGCGAGAGGATATCTATTGTTAAGGATACTCCTGGCGTAACCAGAGACAGAATTTATGCAGACGTAACATGGCTCGATCAGAGCTTTACTATGATAGATACAGGCGGTATAGAGCCTGAATCAAACGATATTATCCTTAAGAGTATGAGAGAACAGGCGCAGATAGCTATCGATACTGCGGATGTAATCATATTTCTGACAGATGTTAGGCAGGGTCTCGTTGACGCGGATTCCAAGGTTGCCGATATGCTGAGACGTTCAAGAAAGCCGGTTGTCCTTGTTGTAAATAAGGTTGACAGCTTTGAGAAATTCATGAACGATGTTTATGAGTTTTATAATCTCGGTCTGGGTGAACCTTTCCCTGTTTCATCTACAGGAAAGCTCGGATTTGGAGAAATGCTTGATGAGGTTTGCAGTCATTTCAATAAAACTGCGGCTGCAGATGAGGAAGATGACAGACCAAAGGTTGCCATAATCGGTAAGCCAAATGTAGGAAAATCATCTATCATCAATAAGCTTCTAGGTAAAGATCGTGTTATTGTATCTGATATTGCAGGTACAACACGTGATGCGATAGATACTGTCGTTAAGAGAAACGGAACTGAATATATCTTTATCGATACCGCAGGTCTCAGAAGAAAGAGCAAGATCAAGGATGAGATAGAGAGATATAGTATTATAAGGACGGTTACAGCTGTTGAAAGATGTGACGTAGCGGTCCTTGTTATTGATGCAACGATGGGAGTTACCGAGCAGGATGCCAAGATTGCCGGAATTGCCCATGAACGTGGCAAGGGTGTTATTATAGCAGTAAATAAATGGGATGCCATCGAGAAAGATGACAAGACCATGAATAAGTTTAAAAACAGTATCAGAACTACTCTGTCCTTTATGCCATATGCAGAGCTGCTTTTTATCTCTGCTGAGACCGGACAGCGTCTGGATAAGCTTTTCATTACGATCGATGCAGTGGTACAGAACTGTTCAATGAGAGTTGCAACAGGTGTCCTTAATGAGATACTTGCTGAAGCAGTTGCGACAGCAGATCCGCCATCTGATAAGGGAAGAAGACTTAAACTGTATTATATGACCGAGGTTTCTGTTAAACCTCCGACTTTTGTTATATTTGTAAATGATAAAGAGCTGGCGCATTTTTCTTACATCAGATATATCGAAAATAAGGTTCGTGAGGCTTTCGGCTTCAAGGGAACGCCGCTCAAATTCATCATTCGTGAAAGGAAAGAAAAATGAACACACTATATATAAGAATAATCTGCTTTGTATGCGGTTATTTCTGCGGTATTCTTGAAACCGGATACATATATGGTAAGTTAAACGGTATTGATATCAGAAAATACGGAAGTGGTAATTCAGGAACGACCAATGCTCTGAGAGTGCTTGGTAAGAAAGCAGGTCTGGTTGTATTTTTAGGTGATTTCTTCAAGGCTTTTATTCCTTGCCTTGTCGTAAGACTTATCACTCAGAATTCATATCCTGACATTTTTCTTCTTTTTGTTTTATATATCGGCCTTGGTGTGGTTGTTGGCCATAACTTCCCGTTTTATCTTAAATTCAAAGGCGGAAAGGGCGTTGCTGCCACAGCCGGAACAATTGCAGGTCTTATGATACCGCTTATGATCGTTATTCTTGTTGTACTTTTTGTAACAGTAGTTGCAATAACAAGATATGTTTCTGTCGGTTCAATTCTTCTTATGATAGAGTTTGTTGCCATATATATAATAATGGCTTTATCCGGCAAGCTTTGCTTCGGAACGAGCAGTTCAACCAAATCAGAGATGATTGAGAGTATAATTCTGGCAGTTATATTTGCGTCAATGTCTATTTTAAAGCATCGAGCAAATATTATCAGACTGATCCACGGTGAAGAAAATAAGCTCGGAGAGAAGAAAGCCGCAGCTGTGCCTGAGGCTGATGATAACAACAATAAGGCTTGATCAGCTAGATTATTACTATATTTGATATGACCCGGAGGTATTGATTATGAAAATATGTATTTTAGGTGCCGGAAGCTGGGGTATCGCCATAACAAAGCTTCTAACACATAACGGACATGAAGTATCTGTATGGTCGATCGATCCTGAAGAGATTGCCATGCTTAATGAATATTGCGAACACAAGACCAAACTCCCTGGTGTTATTCTCAGTGGTGCTGTAACTTTTACAACCGATATGAAAACCGCAATAAATGATTCGGACATGATAGTAATGGCTGTTCCGAGTCCTTTCGTGCGTTCAACAGCAAAAACTGCAGCAGAGTTTGTTAAAGAAGGACAGATCATCGTCAGTGTTTCAAAGGGTATCGAGGATGATACACTTATGAGACTTTCTCAGGTAATCAAGGAAGAAATACCTGTTGCCGAGGTTGCGGCTCTTTCAGGCCCAAGCCATGCGGAAGAGGTTGGAAAATGCATGCCAACAACCGTTGTTGTGGGCTGTAAAGAGAAGGCGATTGCTGAGAAAATACAGGATGTTTTCATGGCTGATTTTTTCAGAGTATACATCAGTCCTGATATTCTCGGAATTGAGCTCGGCGGATCACTTAAGAACGTTATTGCGCTTGCTGCAGGTATTGCAGATGGAATCGGCTGCGGCGATAATACCAAGGCTGCTCTTATTACAAGAGGAATCGTTGAGATCAAGAAGCTTGGTGTGAAGATGGGCGGAAACCCTGAAACCTTCTCAGGTCTTTCAGGCATCGGTGATCTTATCGTTACCTGTGCATCTGTTCACAGCCGTAACAGAAGAGCCGGATATCTCATCGGACAGGGCAAGACCTATCAGGAAGCCATGGACGAAGTTAAGATGGTTGTTGAAGGCGTATATTCAGCAAAGGCCGCACTTGCACTTGCTAAAAAGTATGAAGTTTCAATGCCTATAACAGAGGCTGTAAATAAAGTTCTTTTCGAGGATTATCCTGCAAAGGATGCTCTGTTTGATCTGCTTACAAGAGATAAAACCAAAGAAGTGATAGGATTAACATGGTAGATAAGAATAATAAGAAGAAAAAACTCAACAAGAATAACAGAAGAGCGATTACTGTCATAATATGCTTTTTTATCATCGTAAGCGGTGCATATGCCGCATATAAATATTCGGATATTCATGAAACTATAAGAGATGCCGGTGTCAGTGCGAGTAGTCCTGTAAACACAGATACTGCAGAGGCTGTCTCAACCGAAGATACAAATAAGGAAACTCCTACTACAGAAGAGCCTTCAACGGACACAACTACAGAGGTGACTACTGGGGTTACCGCGACTTCCGAAGCGGTATCAACCACTGAGGCAACAACTGCCGATAATACAACTTCCGAACAGCCAACCTCAGAAGCTTCGACAGATGCATCAACTACCGAAGCAACCACAGGTTCAGAAGCATCTACAGGAGCAACTACTGAGGATGTAAGAAATAATCCTATTTTCTCCGAGAACAATACGATCCTTCCTGACATTGTTGATGTTCCTTGCTCTGACTGGTACGATTCAAGATATTATGAGCCTAATAAGCTTCAGTCCGCTGATTATTTTGATAAAACTGTATTTATCGGTGATTCCAGAACCGAATCACTTGCATTTTATTCAGGCTTTGACAATGTAAATGCATTTGCATATAAGGGATTAAATGTCGGCGCTCTTGAGACGGAGAGATGCATAAATATCAATGGCGTTAAGTATACCGTTTATGAAGCGGTTTCCATGACGAAATATGATAATTATTATATTTCCTTCGGTATAAATGAGCTTGGATGGGTTTATCTGGATGTATTTACAGAAGATATCAGCAAACTGGTCGATCTGATATATAAGGTTAACCCGAGAGCCAACGTATATATAGCCAGCGTTGTTCCTGTATCTAAAGCTGTTTCTGATACAGATGATGTTTTCAATATGGAAAATGTCGAGAAATTCAACAAGGCTATCATAAAGCTATGCCATGACAGAGAAGATGTAATTTATATTGATTATGCGGCTGCTGTAAGGGATGCTGATGGTTATCTTCCTGAAGAAGGTACGGTTGACGGAAAGCATTGCATATCAGATTACAGCAGAAGAATTATGGAGTATATTCTTCTCCATACTTATAAACACAGATAATGCCGGAGATACAAAATGGCAACAGTTGATGTTAAGATAAGCAATTTTGAAGGTCCGCTTGACCTCCTGCTTCATCTTATTGATAAGAACAAATACAATATTTTTGATATTCCTATAGTTGAAATAACAGAACAGTATCTGACCTATCTGGATAACCTTTCTGAAAATGATTATGACAAGATGAGCGACTTCCTTCTTATGGCCGCCCAGCTTATCAGTATCAAGGCCAAGATGCTTCTTCCTAAAGAGGAAGAGCCTGTTGAGGACGAGGGTGATCCTCGTGATGAACTTGTCAGAAGACTTCTTGAATATAAGATGTATAAATATGCCTCTTACGAGCTTAAAGACATGGAAATGGACGCCAAGGGTGCATATTTCAAAGGAAGCTCAATTCCAAAAGAAGTCAGCAACTATAAAGAGAAGGTTGATCCGGCAGATATCATCGGAGATATGACTCTGGTACGTCTTCAGGAGATCTTCGAACAGATGATGAGACGAGAGGTTGACAGGATTGACCCTGTGAGAAGCCGTTTCGGAACGATCACCAAAGAAGAGATCAAGCTGGAAGACCGAATGATAGAAGTCCGCGAAGAGATTAAAGGACTAAAGAGTATCAATTTCCGCACACTAGTCGGAAGGCGCAAGGGTAAGATGAATCTTATTGTGACGTTTTTGGCTATACTGGAACTCATGAAAACCGGTGTACTCACGATTCGCCAGGATGG